>JAZKEU010000017.1:0-156401 GCA_040386775.1 Bdellovibrionota bacterium
CCAGTGAGCGATGATTCAGTGTTGAATGAATTTGAAGAAGCTGTAAAACAAAAAGAGGCATTAGAAAAAAACATTCCTGTAAAAGAAGCTCCCGCACCGATTGCAATGAAGAGTGAAGATGATCTTTTAAAAGAATTTGAAAGTGCTGTAGATAAGGAAATGGGGACTACACCAAAGGCAAATGCAAAGCCTGCTCCGCCCGAACCAGCCTCTGAGACGGAAAAAGCAGAGGATGTTAATTCGGATAAGTTGGTCCAAGAAATGGAAGCTCTTGCTCAAGCAAAGCCTCCAGTAGCGCTAGATGATGGTAAAGACAGCAATCAAAAATTAATCGAAGAATTTGAAAACTTTGTAAATAAAAATTAATGAAAGAAGTGAAATGAAAATAATAAAAATAGTTTTACTAAATCTCTGTTTAAATTTTGGTGTAGTAGGAATGTTCCAAATTTCAGAAGCCAGCATTCCAACAAAGGCTATAAAACCAAATCCAAGATCTATTGTTTTCAACAATCAGTATCCTCTCGAAGCAAGATGGGATGCTTACCACCAGATCGTTACTAAGAATAAAAAAGAATCTCTTCCGATGGCTCATAAAGCGGTGAAGAGTAAAGATTGGTTTTTAAGAGAAGCCGGACTAAAAACCTTTGTGGCCCTTAAGCCCGAGCAAGCAAAAGTAATCGCCAGAGATATGCTAGAAAAAGATCCATCCATGCTGGTGAGAGCTCAGGCACTGAGCGCAATTAAAATCTTAGACGATAAGACGAGCGAAAAATTACTTTGGAAGACATTGAAAGATCCTAAAAACTTCAGAGGCGATCAGAGCTTATGGATTAGACCAAAAGTTGTGGCGACTCTGATGGAATTTAAAATGGGAAATAAGGAACAGTTCAAAGGCCTACTTGATGATAAAGATCCACAGGTGCAAAGACTTGCGCAAGAGGCACTAAAGAAGTTTTAAGTTTCGCCACTTTGTAATATAAAAAGTGGCGGAGTTGCAATTACTCTGGTTTTCCGTAACAGACTTTATTTTTTTCGATATGGGTTACGTTTTCATTTTGATCAAAGTGTATGGCCGTATTTCTATCTTTCTTTTTACGATAATCCAAAAATGACCAACACTCAATCTTTCCGTTTTCATCCAACAAGACTAAGCCACGGAAGTTTTTTCCATCTAAAAAGTATTCAGTATAAGATGATAGCGCTTTAGAATTTTTATCCAATAAATACCTAATAAAGCTATCTGGCTTTACGACTTCAGTGTTTGAATATACTAATAACTTCCGGTGAAGCAAATATTTTATTTGGGTGCCGTATCTGTCTCCATAACTTTTTCCAGAGATGATCAGTCCGTTCTGTGGTTTCACTGTAAATTCACCATTTTTAGCTAAGTGTAATTTGGCGGAGGTGTATGTCATCGGACCAACTTTAATGCTGTCGACATAATACTCAAAGCTATTTCTACTATTTTTTTCGTAACCACTTATGGAGCAAGAGTCAGGAGAGCATTGCAAACCCATGGGGCTTGAGTTTGTCATTTCAATAGGATAACCCGCGGAACTGAATTTGCTTGGTTCAACATTGGATATGCTTTCAATATAAGACCCATCTTCACTGAATGATACGCGTGACTCTTTAAGGTTGAGGGTTAAATTCGTATTTTCAAAATTAGGAAGCCTATACGTAAAATTTTGATCTACAAAATAATCTCTGAGCTTACCGTTTTTACTGAATCTATAAACAAAATAATCCTGAACACCTTCTAATAAAAGATTTGTTCCATTTATGGACACCGGAATTTTTTCATTCAAATCGAGTCCTAGTGCTTCTTCTAGAGAACCGTCTTGTCTTTTGCGGAACTCAAGATTGTTTAGATAGATATTGGTTTGGGTTTGAAATTTTATACCTTGTACCAAAATATTAATTCCGAAAATATTAATTTTTTTGTATTCTTCCTCAAGTTCGGCTGCCGGTATCTGTTCAAAGTCGGCTCGCGCCACCAGTGCTACTAGGGCTCTTGCTTTTTCAGAAGTTCCATCCTTTCTACCACTAAGATAAAAATATTCGTGCATAACGATTGCGGCTTTAGATTCTTCATCAAGTAAAGCAAATTGCCTTGGGTTAATAAAAATATTTTGTTTTAATTTGAAAATCAATGAATCGCAACCACGTATATTTTTAGCAATAGGTACGAGCTCACAAGCGTGGGGAATCACGGTGCTGCCAATGTCAACTTCTTGATAAACATCTTCGCCAGCAACTTTGGTATTTCCACAATAAACTTTATCTTTAGTAAAACTAATATATCCAGTGGGATTTTGAGCTATGTTCTTAAGCTCACGAGCCACATGGGAATTGAGTTTCTCCATTCTTTGTGCAGCAATCATAATTTTTTGTTGCCATGGCAAATTTTTTGCACCTAATTCCCAGGTGTATCCAAAGGCATTATTTGCATCCCAATAATCGAGAGCATGCAAACCTGCGGGTATGATTACTCCATTACTGGCTTTAACTGCCTGACTGCATTGAATGCCAAAGCCCCCGTTACCATCATGTCCTGCAATGGCCACAGAACCTGCAGTTGAAACGGCGATAAATAGCGCGTAGATTAATTTTTTCATGAAGTCTCCTTTTTTTTATTTTTTTTATTTTTTAAATTTGTTTCGGAAATAGGGAATAGGGCTACCGACAAATTGTACACTTGGTCGTAATCCTTTGAGTTTTCAATTATAAATTTATCTAATCCTCTTCTGAAGGCCGTTATTTTTTCCTTTATTTCCGGCATTAGTTTTGAGTCTAAGGCAAACAGTAAAGAAGAATTGTCTCTTGCAGCGAAATCAACATCTTCAATGCTTTGAATGGCTTCTTCTAAAAGCTCTTTTTGATATTTTTTTCTAGCGGCAGAAGTTTTATCTTTAGAAAGCCACTGCGTTGATGATCGAGTAATTTGATATTTCTTTTTTTCTTTTTTTATGTACCCTTGTCTTTCAAGTCTTTCTAGAGTGAAATTGACTTGTGTGAGCGGTAGGTTCAATTTCGAAGCTATAAAGTCTGCCGTGTGTTTTGCTCCTTTAAGTTTTAAAGTTTCAATCACAGCAAAATTTGACCAATGAGATAAAGTCTGGAACTCATCTTCTTCGATAAAAGAATATTGATGAGCGGAATAAGAAATTTGATTTTCTTTTAAGATTTGATGAGTGGTAATTCCTAAAAAATCACAAATCTTTTCGGTTAAAGTGAAAGAAAACCCTCTTTTACCATTGAGGAGTTTAGAGAGCAGGTCTTGTTGAATATGAAGCTTTCTCGCAAAAGCTCTCAAAGAAAATGCAGGATTCACATTCAATCTTTTTTCGTATTCTAGCTTTAACAAAGTTCTTAAAGCTAAATCGACTTCTCTTTTTTGATCTTTCGAAATTTTTATTATTTCCACTGCGGGTAGGTTTAACAAAAATGAATCAGAGATAGAAGTAATTTGTACTCATTTTGAGTACGAATACATGTACTCGAGCAATTTTTACAAATGAAATCTTGAAAAAAGAAAAGCCCATAGAGGGAACTATGGGCTTTAGGGGGGAAGATAGCTTGAGAGACGATGCTTATTTATCCAATGAGCATTCCAAAGAGTAATGTCCAAGTCCTCTAGTGCCCAATATTTTTACTCCAGGATTTTTTTCAGATAAACTGAGCGCTTGCATTTGGTCGTCATCTTGCAATAGCAACACGCTAACTACATCTGGAGACGCCGTCTCTGTAGAAATTGCAGAGATACTTCCGTGCGTAACTACATTTCCACTGCCGTTTAGCGCATTGATCTTTAGTTCTTTCATCGGCTCACCTGTCTTTATAACTGCGGTAAAGTCCGTTGACCTGTAATTGCACGTCACAGATAGACTGGCAGCGTTGGCTAAGTTGGACAGCATCGTAGCTGAGATCAAACTTAATGTTAAAAGTAATTTCATATAAACCTCCTCGTGGTTTTGATTTACATGTTTATTACTTTAAGTTTTTAAAAGCTGTATATGGATTTTATTGAACACGTACTCAAAGTGAGTACGTGTTTGCGTACTCGGGAAAAAATTTACCTAAAATTTTGAAAAGAGCACTGCGCAAGTAGCATTATTTTCAATTAGGGTTTTATCTTTAGATAAACTACCGGAATAGTTGTGAGTGCCCCATTTGAATCGGTATAAAATTGATCATCGGGCTCTTTAATGATTAAAAAGGCAGTGTTTGCACCATTGTCTGGCAACATAAATTGTAGAGGAACTATACCATCCTCTGGTAGGCGCTCGGGATATTCTATTTTTACACCCTTAAGTTGGAACTGATTGGCACCATCCCAATTCAATTCTAGATTCATTAAATTTTGTCCAGGCAACATCACCGCAGGCAAAATATTTTTACTCAGCCCGGAAATGGCATCGCTAGCTGAAAAAGAAACATTAAAAGTTTCGTCTACAAATATTTCACTCTTTGAAACGCTGAATTGAGTGATGACGGGAGGTGCAATATCGCTTTTAGAATTAGGCAGCACCTTGAATTTGATCACGGGAATTTCTGTCTGGTCGCCATCGTCATCGTAATAATAATTGCCCGCTCCTTTATATAAGGAGTGCATCTCAAAAGTATCTTTTTCATAAAAAATAATCTGTTGAATGGTGTAAAGTTCTAAGCGCGGATAAGCCCAAGGATTTACAGTAAGGTTTGTTATTCTATAAGAATTTTCCCCGGTGGGTTCACTCATGCGAGTCAATTCACCGCTATTGATAAAAATATTTTGTTCAATAAAGCCTAGGTAAATAGACATGCTGCTGTTAGGCTCGACAGAAAAGTTTTCTTTGGTTTCAAAGTGAAGATCTAGCGCTTCTCCGGCGGAAACCACGGGGTTTTTTAATGTTACACTTTCAATGGGGGAGAACGCTAAAGCGGAAAAAGAAAATAAAAATGCAAAAATAAAAATCCGGTATGACATATGAACTCCTGTTTTAAAACTAAATAACTTTAAATTAATTTGTACGTTTAACCTTAGCGAGCGCTTCTTCTAAAGCTAGCTCTCTTTCAATTCTGTAAAGCAAGGACAGTTCTTCTAAGCCGTCCGTTTGAATTTTTTCTGAATCAGCAAAAAAATCTTTTTGAAGCTCTGGCTGCTTAAGCACAATCACCTTCGTAACCGGCTTTGCGCCCTGCTTGCCTTTGATCACGCGCAAGTTGAGCTTGTACTTGAATCCGCCTTGAATATATTTTTTTCGGTGCGGTGCTACCCAAACATCTTCGCCCCGGATAAAATCTGTTTCGATAACACCAGATTCTTCGTCATAAGATTTCAAAGGGTATTTTCCCAAGACTATAAGACAAGCTTTCCAAGTGTTGAGAAATGACGTAGAGAAGGTTTTTGTTTTTGGACCGGGATCTTTGATGTCAATGTGTTCGGGTTCCACGCTCGCAGAAGAACACCCGCTGAGTGCTCCCACCGAAATTGCTAGGGCAAGAAGAGGAGCCTTATAGTTGAACTGCACCTTAAAATTGAACTGCGTTATGAACTGCATGTGTCGCCTGGTTGAGAGTCTTTGGACCATTAAATTGTTTATTCTCTACAGAGTCAATTCCATAAAATACCACTTGCCAGCGTTGATTTGCACGAACTTCATTCACATCTGGAAGATCAATTTCCTCAATCCATCCTGGAGAATAAATCTCCCAAGAAACATCTGCACGTTCTGCCTTAATATCTGAAAGAGCAGCGTAAGTGGCAAAGCCTTTTATATTTCCTTTGAGCGTGGGCTTAGAGAGTTTCATTCCAGAAGCGGTCATTGTTGGGGCGGCAACTCTTTCAAGCAAATGCCCTTGATCCAATTTTTGCGAATCCACAAGAGCGGTGGCCATGCTGCTTGATAATTTCGCTTCTTCTTTATTTGTTTGTTCTTTATCGGCATTGACCAAGAGGACCGTCCCTCTCGCCGCAGCTTCGGGTAGAGCAAGTTTTTGGTTTTTTGATTCTCTCAATTTAATATCGCTTGGCAGATATTTTCCGTCTTCTTCAAATAGTGAAACCCCAAAGAGCATTCCTTTCGCCGGAATAGGACTAGTAAAGTTAATTTTTGGAGTTAGCTTCTTTTGGTTCGCATCGATGTCGAGAGCCACATTTGGTGAGTTGATGTTTACAGTTTTTGAACCTAGAGCGAGGAATTCAAAATCATTTACTACTTCAAAATAGCTTTGGCCGGCTTTTAATTTATCGGCTACTTTTTTGAAATCAAATTTTCCGCGATTGGCTTGAACTTTGAAGGCTCCTTGGAAATCAAAGAATAAACGATAGAATGCTTTCTCTACTGTCACCGGAATAAAAGAGTAGCTTTCTTTTTGCTTGGGCAGAAAAATATTGGTAGGGATGTCTAGCTCTTGTCCCATGACACTGATGGTGTCAAATTTTTCGCTGATCAGTTGGGTGATATCAAAATTCAAAGCTTCTGAAGCCGTGAGGGTAGAAATCGCAAGGCCAAAATCAATAAAGCCATCACTTGGCATTTGGCCAAATCCACTAATAGATCCTTTGGCTTCGTATCTTTCAGTTTTCTTTCTGTGACGAACATCAAAGATTTGCGCAGTGGGAGTTTGTTTTAAATAAGTTGTGCGAATAAAACCTTGTTTAGAGATTGTTACGGGCAATTCCTGAGTCCAACCGGAAGGAATGGCGAATTCACCGTTTGTATTTGTTGTTAATGTGTTATTTGGAAAAGGTGTGTTCGCACTCTGTCCAATAAGGACTTCAGCGTTAGCTAAGGGAGCGCCAGTTTCATCTCTAACAAGAACCGCTTTTCTTAATTCGAGGTCAGCTCTTATCAATTGATCATTTTGATCATTGAGAATGTCGCTATGGCTTAGTTGTTTGTTATTTGAGCAGCCTGCTGCCAAGATAAGTACTAAGATCCATTTGGCTTGATTTTTAAGTTTCATTATTTCCCCCAATAGTTTTAGACAGAACAATTCCATTAGTAGAGGGATTTAGAGTCAAGAAGCATTGCAGAAAATTTTACTTCCCAGAGGTGTAAACCGCCGTGTAGGCTTTAAGCATGGGATTTATTAGAGTTCTCATTCCAACTTGGAGATTTTTTGATCGCTTAGGGCGGGTACCAGAGCTCTTTTACCGACTCAAAGTTAGCGGAAAGTTTGGTCCATGGTTACCAGCTTTGGAAAAGCCAACTCGCAAATTCTATCATTTATTTTTAAATCCTGAAGGCAACTTGCATCTAGCTTACAATACGTTGGTAGATCGCTTGCTTGATGATTCCCAAAATAAGTCCATAAATTTTGAAAACCAAATATCCTTTCTGCAGATAAAGAATCTTGTCCACCAAAAAGCCTTAACAAGTGCCACAAAAGAAACAACTCATTTTGAATTTAAAGTGAGCGTCACTCAATATGAAAAATCCACGCCTTATGTGATCGAAGTCTTTAAAACTCCGGAGTACAAAGTATGAAAACTCTAGAGCTCATTACAAGATTGATTTCGTTTGCGGTATTTCTTCAGGGTTTAGAAATTATTTTGATTCGTCATGCTTGGGCTAAAAACGGTCCTTGGGATTGGGAAATTCTAAGAAAAGAATATTCTCCTAAATTTCAAAAATATCTTTCGGTATTTTTTGATGAAAAATATTTTCTTATTCTTATCTGCATTCAAATTTCAGTAGCTGCGATCAATGTATTTACGGCTCAACTTTTAGGAAATGGAGTTTTGTTGTTTACGACGGTTTTAATAGCTGTAAGATTTCGCGGAACTTTCAATGGTGGTAGCGATTACATGACCACCCTGATTCTTCTGGCGGTATTTATAGCGGGGTTTTGCCCGGATGACTCCATTGGGCAGTTGGCCTGTTTCGCCTATATTGGAATTCAGACGATTCTCTCCTATTTTATTGCCGGATTAACAAAGCTCAAAGAAAAGTCATGGCGCAACGGTCGCGCTATAAAACAATTTTTACTTTATTCAAATTATCCAGTCGATACCAATACCAAAGCTCTCGTTAAAAAACCTTTATTTGCTCTGATGGCGAGTGTGATCATCTTACTTTTCGAGTGCACCTTTCCTTTGGTGCTCTTGGATAAAAGAATTTGTCTTATCTATCTTTGTATTGGATTTTTATTTCACCTAGAAAATTTTTTCGTTCTAGGTCTGAATAGATTTGTTTTTGCTTGGCTTGCAGCTTACCCGGCACTTTATTATCTTAGTGACTACATAAGATGGGAAAAGTAATCAAGGTCTTTGCTAATTGCACTAGTTGCAACTTACGGCGCCACTGTCGATGAGCGAAGGATTGGGTTGAGAGAAATCGATCCAGTATTCATAGGTGCAAGACGAGTGCGTGATAAAGCAATCATCTCTGCCGGTAAATGACGAATCGGCTCTCGTGTAAGTGATTTGGTCAAAGCCTGCGGAGATGGTACAGGTTCCATGCGCGCCATTAGCCCAAACCACTGCATCTGATGGCATCGGAGAATTCAATACCAGAGTAAAATCATTGGAAATAACACCACTGCCAGAATCTTTACTTGGATTGCTATCGCTGTCACTGCAAGATACTAAAAGAGAAGTGGCAATAAGAGCGACCAATCCCAAGGATAGGTGCTTTGCGATAGATATGGTGCTGAGTTTCATTTTAATTCTCCTTATCTTTTGGTTCGGTTACAGCCATGGGCTTAACTCTATACCCTAAATTCTAACACATGATGAGACAATAATCCAAAGTAAGTGGGTTAAACATAGCTCTAAAAGCTATATGATGAGTTATAGAGTAAAAATGATAATATATTAATATTTTGTTGGCACAAAGTACGGCTTCTTTATCAATATCTTTCTTGGCTTATAAATCTTTTTTAGTTCCTAGATACCAGAGTCCGGTTCCATCCACCTTAAGGTGAAAGCGATCTTCTATTGGACTTTCAAAAGTCATTTCATAATCGGACTGAAGATTCAGTTCTGTGCGAGGTACAAAGGCTTCCACTTTTTGTTGGTCAAATTTTCCGAGGTGACTTTCTTTTGCAAGAGTAAATGCGCAAGCGGCATTCACGGAATTTCTTCCGCATGTCATCCCCAAGCTTTTATCGGCGCTTTCATAGATGAAAGTGTCTTTAGCACTTACAGCGTCCATAAATCCATTGAGTCTTGGAGCTCCGTTGATTTCATTGATTAGTACAATGACTTTTTCAGGGGTGAAAAACACGGTAACGACATCCTCCGCTGCGTGCGCAGCGGGAGATGATAAAATAAAGGTGAGTAAAGAAAGAAATAATCTCATTATTAAGGATGTAGCACACGTGGATCCATTTGTCTAAATGGTAATCAGTAGATTCATAAAATCATCAATCGAATCCCAAATCTCCTTATATTTTCCGTAATCTGCATTAGTGTAGATGTCTTCATGGGTTGAGTCGAAAGCATGGGAATAGAATGGAAAATTTTGGTTACTTTTTTTAAGCTGGGCCGCTTTATGTGTTAGCAAATTAAAATGTCGGAAGCTGACGCTGGCATCATTGCGTCCGTGAAGGAGCAATACGGGCACATTATTTTTTGACAAAAGTTCAAGATTTTCACCATTGTCCCAATTTTCTCTAGCGGCCGTCAGCTTGGTCAACAGTGGTGCAATCCAATTGCTGAAAAGGAATTTGGCTGAATCTTTGGAGGCCTCATATAGATTGTAAAAAGAGGAATGAGAAACCACTCCTGCAATAAGTTTTGGTTGATGAGCGGCTGTTTCCATAGCCACCGGTGCGCCGATGGAATGACCAATCAGAAATATTTTTCGTTGGGGGAATCTATTTTTCACAAAGAGAACTAGGCCTTCGCTAGCTTTCTGCCAGCTGGCTTTGGTCGGTGTCCCCATTGAACCTCCGTAACCGGGGTACTCCATCATCACGACTGTATTTCCAGCAAGAGTTAGGTCGCGAACCAAGTCTAAAGTAACGGCCGATAAAAGGTTGTGACTGGTCGACGAAAACAGCACCACAAATGGTGATTCAGGGAGATCTAAATTTGTTGTTTCAAATGCGGCGATGCTATGGAACTTTTGTACTTGATTGGTGAACTTTGTGGGATTTAGTTGCGCCCAATCCAGGACCTCAGCACCTAGCATATCAATGAAAAGAATTTTTCCGTCTGTCATTTTCGAAATATTATTCAAGTTAATGCGGTACTGTGCAGTTTCCGAACGGTTATTCACCATAAAGATATTGTGCAAAACTGGATTCGCCCAATTTTTTGTGTTGTAGGTTTTTCCATTCAGCTCTGAATAGTTCATTGACTCTTTTGAAACCAATGATCGATTTGCAAACTCTTCTGTAAAAGAAGAGGCTTGTGCTGTTGCCAACTGTACCGTTATGAGTCCACCAATTAATAATCTTAAGTATTTCATAAAATTCCTCCATTGCTTAGATCTTATAATTGCCAAAGCCTGTGCGTTTCATTTACATATGATAAGAAATATGGAAACTTTTGAAATTATCAAAAAATACTTATCACCTATGATTACCATTCCTCCTTTGGAATGGGTGGCTTTAGTCCGTTGTTTAAAGGTCAAGCATATCAAGAAGGATAGCTTTTTTTTCAGGCAAGGAGAGAATGTCTTTGAAATTGGTTATGTGCAAAAAGGACTGCTCTATAATTTCTATACCGATGAGGATGGTAATGAGTTGGTAAAGTACTTTATTTCGTCTGGAAAGTTGGTGGCGGCCTATTCCAGTCTGATTTTGAGTCGGCCGGCCATCGCGAGTTGTAAAGCCTTAGAAGACACTACGATAATTACGATTCAATATGAGGATCTACTGAATCTATATAAGCGTCATGCCTGTTGGGAAAGAATGGGGCGCCTAGGTGCCGAAGAACAATTTGTGGAAAAAGAAATTCGTGAGTATCAGTTTCTGGCGAACACGGCCAGTGAAAGATATAACTTCTTTGTGCGGGAAAACCCAGATCTGATCAATCGCATTCCGCAATATTTGATCGCATCTTTTCTGGGCATTTCACCAGTTTCACTCAGTCGACTGCGTAATCCGAATTAAAGATTTTATTAACATTTGTTAATGAGCAGGTAGACATTTAATGTTCTGATGCTCGTTAACGATGGAATCTTTTGATAAAATAAAAATTTTTATTTCACAGATGATACAAATTCCTCCTCCAGAATGGTTACATTTAGTTCCTCTTTTAAAAATAAAACATATTCTTAAAGATACTTATTATTTTAAGCAAGGTGATAGCGTTTATGAAATTGGTTTTGTCGTAAAAGGGCTGCTTTACAATTTTTATACCAAGGCCGACGGTGAAGAGCTAGTAAAGTATTTTATCCCGGAAGGAAAATTAGTTGCAGCCTATTCAAGTTTAATTTTGAATCAGCCTGCGTTTTATTCTTGTAAAACTTTAGAAGATACGACTCTCGTTACAATACAGTATAGTGATTTATTAAATCTTTACAAACGCAATGCTTGCTGGGAAAAAATGGGAAGAATTAACGCAGAAAAACAATATATTGAAAAGGAGCTTCGCGAATATCAATTTTTAGCCCATAGCGCTCTTGAGAGATATGAATTTTTCGTAAAAGAAAATAAACATATCTTAAATCGGATTCCACAGTATTTAATAGCATCTTATCTTGGTATGTCTCCAGTATCGTTGAGTCGAATTCGCAATCCGAATAATAAATAAAAGTTTAAACTTCTAAAAATGATGATATTTTAATGTTATTGGTTTTTCACCTGTGGCTTGTTCGTAATCTTTTACAAATTTTTTATATTCTTGTGATTGAGCATATACGGTCAAACTATCATTAATCAATTTTCTTTGAGCAAGGGTAAGGGACTCGAACATAATACTTTCTTGCACCACAAATTCAAAATCAAGAGGGGAGCCTAGGCTCCTATACAGTCTTAGTTCGTTTTGAATGTCTGTCAATTCCTGTTGAGATAAAGTATTTACATCTCTTGCAGGCCATGCTTTTGCCCAAAAGTGTGTGCCAAATATTCGAACGGTATTATAATAAACTTGAGATTCGCTTTCACCGCCTGAATTATTCATGCATTTAAGAAGTCTTTGATCGGCAGCTGTCCTCTCTGCAAATGTTCCACCAATCCAATAGGAAATATCATGCTCTATACAACAATGACCCCAACTCCCATCAGACGAAGCGGTGCAGCCGTCTACAATCAGTGGATTTATTATTTTATTAGTTATTGCATATGATGAAGCAGACGCTAGAAAAATTAAAGCAGAAGTTAAGAATGTATATTGGCTCATAGTGGTTTCTCCCCAAGCTGGGATCACACTAGGGAAGAAAGCATTCATGCTCATTAACATTTGTTAATAAATTATTTTTCTTTTTTCTGCAAAAAATATTAGTTCACTTCATTAAAAAGATTCGATCTAGATGTTGGCGTTCCTACGTTGGACAGTTATATCAAAGATTCATCAATAGGTAATTATGTATATAAGATATAATTTTAATAATATTTTACTTGTATTCAAAGTTTGTATATCAGTGAGGAGTAATTTTTTGTATATTTTAAGAAGGGGAAATATGAAATTAATTTTAATCACTTTTGTATCTATTGCGATGGGTTCTTCTGAGCTCTGGCAAGAAGTATATTCTTGCAGAAAGGATAGAGTTTCTGTCACCTTAATGAAGAAATTCGATGAATATCAAGTGACCGGAGTTCTTTGTTTGGACCCCGAGTGCTACTTGGTTGAGAAGGATTTTGATTCGTATTTTTTAAGACTTGTAGAGTCGGGTATTTATGCTGGAAATACAATAGAGCTCATAGAAAAAGAGAATAATAAAATTGAGTTATTGGTAGGAGCTGGTGATTTGCCATCCGGAACATATTTTTATTGCGCCAAAGAGAATAATTTTTAATCCCTCCCAGATTAATATCCTTTCCCAATTGACATCGGAAAAAAATTGGTGGACCTGGCCGGGATCGAACCGGCGACCTTCAACATGCCATGCTGACGCGCTACCAACTGCGCTACAGGCCCACTTAAATTAGACGTATTGTCTAATTTTTTTAATCATCGTTGTAAATAAATTTTCTAATTAGTTTAAAATGGTAGCGAGGAGAGGACTTGAACCTCCGACACGCGGATTATGATTCCGCTGCTCTAACCAACTGAGCTACCCCGCCACAGGGTGAATTTGAATAAGCAAATTAGGGGATGGCTTAAATATTGTCAATCCCTAAAAAAGCCCACCAATACATATATTTAAGCCCCATAGGCCTTGAGTATATTCCTGATGATGTATATCTTTATTTAAATCTATTAGGAGAATCTATGTCCGTCGAAGCCAGCGTAGGAGATTTAGTAAAAGTGGTCGCTCTTTTGGGAGCGGCAGTAGTCGCGGTCCCAATTTTTAGAAAGATTGGTTTGGGTTCGGTGTTGGGTTATTTGGCAGCGGGCCTAGCGATTGGTCCTTTTGGTCTTGCATGGTTTACAGATTCTGCGGCCATTCTGCATGTGGCAGAACTTGGCGTGGTGATGTTTCTTTTTGTGATTGGCCTCGAGATGCGTCCTTCACATCTTTGGAGTTTGCGAAACGAAATTTTTGGTTTGGGCTCTTTTCAAATTGCGGTGTGCACGTTGGCCTTAACTCTGGTGGGAGTGGCCTTTGGATTTCCTTTGAATGTTTCCTTTATCTGCGGGATGGGATTTGTTCTCACATCTACTGCGATCGTGATGCAACTCATGAGCGAGCGTGGTGAAACGAATCTTCCGCACGGTCAAAAAATTGTTTCTGTTTTATTATTTGAAGATCTATTGATCGTTCCACTTTTGGCCATTGTGGCATTCATGTCGCCCAATGTAGTGTCTCATGAGGGATTGCAGTGGATGCCGTTTCTCATTGCCATTGGTGCTGTGGCCGGATTGATTGTAGCGGGAATTTGGTTGCTCAATCCTTTATTCAGATTGTTGGCCTTAGCAAAAGCACGCGAAGTTTTAACAGCGGCGGCTTTGCTGGTGGTGTTGGGTTCCGCCCTCATCATGCAGATCAGTGGTCTTTCGATGGCAATGGGAGCATTCCTTGCTGGAGTTCTTCTCGCTGAATCCACATTCCGTCACCAGATTGAAGCGGACATCGAGCCTTTCCGTGGAATTTTATTGGGATTATTTTTTATCGGCGTAGGGATGTCTTTGAATTTAAGTGTAGTGATTGTAAACTGGTCGCTCATATTGTCAGGTGTTCTGGCTATGATGCTAGCTAAAGCAATTTGCATTTATATGGTGGCAAGAATTTCAAAGAGTTCTCACAAAGAAGCTCTTGATCGAGCGATCATCATGGCCCAAGGCGGGGAGTTTGCCTTTGTACTTTACGCCGCTGCAACGGCAGCGGGAGTGATCGATGCTACGGTGAACGCCAACATCACGGCAATTGTTGTATTGTCTATGGTGCTCACACCACTCTTTATGATTCTTTATAAAAAGCTTTCTACGAAACCTAAAGAATCTATGGATGGAATTGAAGAAGCGAATGGCTTAACTGGAAATGTTCTGATTATTGGCTTCGGAAGATTTGGTCAAGTGATGAGTCAGCTACTGCTTGCAAGAAACACTGACGTTACAATCATTGATAATGACATTGAGATGATTCGAAGTGCGAGTAATTTTGGATTTAAGATTTATTACGGAGATGCAAGAAGGCTTGATGTTTTAAGAGCCTCAGGTGCTCACACGGCTGCGGTGATAGCAGTTTGTGTCGATGACAAAGATGCTGCGAACAAAGTTGTAGAGCTTGCGAAGGCAGAATTTTCTCAAGCAAAAATTTTAGTTCGCGCTTACGACAGAACTCATGCAAGGGAATTGATGGTAGCCAAAGTGGATTTTCAAATGCGTGAGACTTTTGAATCTGCAATTAAATTTGGAATGGCGGCTCTTTGCAAAATCGGTGTTGAAAAAGAAGAAGCCAATGAAATTGCAGAAGAAATCAGACGTCGTGATACTGAAAGATTTGAATTGGAATTGGTCGGTGGTGCGGAAGCTGGAAGAAAACTTTTATTGGGAAATGCTTCAACGCCAGTTCCATTTACAAAGCCTCAGCGTGAAAGTAAACCTCTCACTCAAGAAACTGCTGTCGAGGTGCAAAGTCAGGTCACTTCGAATTAGTGTGAAGTTGCTGGATAATAAATAGGCAAAAATGTTTATCTATACTTTACTCTTAAATTAATTTATCTATTAATAATGAGTTTACTGGCACTTTCACTGATTCATCTTGTAGCTGTTGCTTCTCCGGGACCAGGTTTTGCGGTTTTATTTCATCACACGATCACCTATTCATTTAAGAGCGGAGTTTTCACAGCCATTGGGATTGCTTGCGGAGATCTTGCTTTAATTTTAATCAGTGTATTTGGTGCGGGTTATCTTGTTCATACAAATCCGGAGTATTTAAGATGGATTCAATTAGGTGGGGCCGCATACCTAACCTATTTGGGCTTTCAAGGTTTAAAAACATTCTTTAGATTTTTAATTGGTGGTCGTGAAGAAGAAAAAGCAGACACTCATATGGATTTTGCAAATCATCGCAAATCTTTTATGGATGGATTTGTTACGACTTTAGGAAACCCTAAAGCCATTGTCTACTTTATCAGCATTTCTTCTCAGGTGATGAGACCTGGGCAAACTTATACTGATCTTACAGTTTTAATCCTAACTTTGGTGTTCATTACGGGAGTTTGGTTTTCCGTGGTGGCTTTTGTGATTGGAAATAAAAAAGTGCGTCCGCAATTTATGAAATATCGTTATTATATTGATGGACTGATGGGTTTAGTTTTAGTTCTTTACGGTGTTTACTTCTTGATGAATAAATAATCCGATATTTAACTTTTTGTTCAGGAATCGAACCGATTCGGATTTAAAACAAAATAAACCAATTTAACTTGAGTTTGTCTTTTGCACTCATCCTATGTCATGAGTGTACAGTTTGATAGAAATAATTATTTTCATGTGATTGGAAAATGTGACTTTAGCGAATGGCCAACACTGCCCATAGATATGATGTGGAAGTACATGTGTGACCATCTCGAGGATCTTAAGCATTATGGGTTTAATACTCATGCATTTGTTTTGATGAATAATCACTTCCATATACTGTGTTCAACGGAGCAAGATGATTTAAAAGCAGATCTTGATTGGTTGAATGAACTTATAAATATCTCAATGATTGCCGTAGCTGCCGAGTATGGTAATATTATAACCGAATACACCGTTGTTCCTATCCGTTGTTTTAAACAATACAAAGAAGTTTATAAATATCTCTACCGAAATCCGGTTGAAGCCGGACTGGTTCATCGAGCAGAAGATTATGAATACAGTTCACTGGACACTATTCTAAATGCAAAAGATGAGAAGCTGAGCTTCGAAGACAACCTCAATCTAATTTTCAATCCTTTTCAAACCCTCAAGTGGATCAATCACGAATACCAATTCGAAAACTATTTATTCCATTAAATGTTAAGAGAGGTTTAAAAAGGATTGGCAGCATAGTTAATCAGCAATAAGTTTTTCTATGAAAGTTTTAACGATTGGATCATTGGCCTTTGCGGTGGATACCATGGCTTTGATTTCATAGGGCCAAACTTTATCTAAAACTACGGATATATTTTTTTTGCTCTCTCTGGTTTCAAAAAGAAAATCGGGAAGAAGCCCTCCGCAAATTCCTTTTTGCACCCAAGATAAAATGGCGTCCCAACTAGAGATTTCTGCAAATAGAGGCAGCGAATTTCCAAATTTCATTTCAAAAATTGTTTTTAGGTTCTGAACTTCCGGACGAGGTTGAGTTACAGCGTATTGGATATTTTTTTTACCCTTGGGCTTCACTAAACAAAAGTGTCCTTTTTTCAGAATGGTATATTTATAACCCGGTAAAAGATCTTCTCCCAAGAAAAGTGCGATATCGATTTCTCTATTTATAAGTTTTTGTACGGTCTCTTCGGCTCTGCGCACCTGAATTTTAATTTCTACGTTTTCGTGCTCTTCTCTAAAACTACGAATTGCTCCATGCAGTTTAAATGCAGCAAGTGTTCTTACGGAGCCAATTCTTAAAGTGCCGTAGAGCTTGCCTTTGCTATTGTCTTTTAACATTGAGTAGGTGGTCTCAAGTTTTTCAAAGATGGATTCCGCTTCTTTAATAAGCAAAAGGCCAGAGGATGTCGGCTCTATCTCACGGCGCTTATGATTTAAAAGAGAGATATTCAAATCCTCTTCCAGCTTCTTAATTGCTTGGCTGATCGCCGGACGGCTAACGTGGTTGAGCTCGGCGGCTTTGGTCATGCTCTTTAAGCGACAAGAATCATAGAAATATTTGAGAGAATACATGTTAATCATAAGTTACTTTATTAGTTAATTTATTTCATTTTTAATTACAATAAAAATTTACTAGATTGACCATTACAAATTAATGGGGGAACTAATCTCAATTAAGTCCGAAAAGCGTACCTCTCTGCTGAAATTCGAATAATTCAAGATTTTAATTGTTTTAAAAGAGTTTGAGGTAAGTCCTGGGATTGCATTCTTTTGGCTCACGAATATGATTTTTCATATATTGACAATATACATATATATACATATAATGAGGAGAGCGCTGTGCCAACAGTATTGAGAATTTTAGAATGTATTTGGATTATTCACACGCGAGATCATGGGTTTCCACATGTAACTATTTATAAAGGAACTCCAGATAATTTTGAAGCTTGTGCTAAAATCAGGTTAGATAAAATTATAATGATCGAAAATAATGGGTTTTCTGAAAAATCTATTAATACTTTATTAAAGGCTACAGAACTCTATCAACAAATTTTAATTGAAAAATGGAGAGAATATCATGAAAAATAAAAAACTAACCAATAGAAAAGTTGAGTTGGAAGGTGATTATTTAGAATCTAAAAATGCGAAAATAAAAGTTACGACCTGGGTAGACGGAGATATTGTAATCGAATTAAAAAAAAGGGCTGATGAATCTAAAGGCAAATACCAAACACTTATGAATGAAATATTAAGAGAGTATCTTTTTAATGAGAAATCATCTCATAAGTTAGAAATTGAAAACATTGTTGAGCGAAAGTTAAAAGATTTAGGTTTATTGAAGAAAAGAGCATAACATATTTATTACCATTGAATTTGGGACTTCAAATGACTTCCCCATTCTAAGCTTCCGAGATCGCCTCTTTGAACAGCGCCGACTCCTTCGGGAGTTCCGGTAAATAGAATGTCGCCTTTTTTGATTTCGAAATATTCGGAAGCATAAGAGAGGCATTCATAAGGATTAAGAGTCATCTTTTTACCGAAGCTCTTTTGTTTTACTTCTCCGTTTATCGAAAATGAAAATTCCGTGTTTAAAAAGTCTTTAAAATCATTGAGCTCAATCCAAGGCCCCAGGAGAATAGAGTCTTTAAAGCTTTTCGCCATTTCCCAAGGATGCCCACTTTTTTTGAGGTGGGCTTGTAAGTCCCTCAAGGTCATATCTAGGCCTAAGGTTACGGCATCAAAATAGCTTTCCGCCTCCTTTGGAGAAATTCTGTGGCAATCCTTTGTTATCCTTAATGCAATTTCGCATTCATGGTGAGTCTGGCCGTGGCCTTGCGGTAAAGTGGCTTTGATGATTCCATCGTGAGCAGTTTGCTGAATCACAGAAGGTGGTTTAAAGAATATAACGGGCTTATCCGGTATAGAATCACCGATCATTTTATTCAGTTCTTTTGCATGCTCTAAATAGTTCTTGCCTATGCAGATGATCTTATCCATTTTGGAACCGCCCTTGAAATTAAGTTAGACTTTTGTCATGTCTCAATCATCTCATTGAAGAAAACCAAAGATCAATGTATCTTTAATTATCACTTTAGAAAAAATCAGGATCAAAAATCAGGATCAAAAAGTAGGATCTCCATGGAAATGTTTTTAAAAGCCTTTATGCCACTCTTCTTCGCGATCGATGCGATTGGTATTTTACCTGCATTCATGTCTGTCACTGGCGACGTTTCTGTAATGCAAAGACGAAAAGTTGTAAACCAAGCGGCAGTAACGGCATTTGGTATCAGCGTATTTTTTATTTTTTTTGGCCAAGCAATTTTTAAACTTCTTGGAATCACAGTTTATGATTTTAAAGTTGCAGGCGGGATTCTTCTTTTAATTTTTTCTATTCATGACCTTTTATTTGACCAAGGAAACAGAAGAAAAGCAGGTTCGGACGACACCATTGGAATTGTTCCAATTGGAACTCCGTTGATCATCGGGCCGGGCGCTTTAACAACTCTACTGCTTTTGGTGGATACGACAGGTTACACATGGACAATGATGTCCCTCACGCTCAACGTGGCCATCGTGTGGGTGGTGTTTTTCTTCTCTGATAAAGTCATCAAAATCATCACAAAACCTGGCGCCATTGCGATTGGGAAGGTTTTTGCCTTATTCTTAGCAGCAATTGCTGTGATGCTCATCAGATCAGGTATTGAACAAATCTTGAAATCTTAATATGCTCTCCCTGTTCCGGGGGGATCATTTGAAGTCTTACAAGCATCTCTATTCTGAATCCTTAAAGCATAATGAAATGCATTTTGCAGCTCATTCCCATCATCCGTGGCCCGATTGCACTTTGCAGGCTCATATACAATATTGGAAAGACTCGGCCAAATATTTAGATGGAAAGTGGGATCGCATTTTTAGTGAAACTGTACCTCAAACTCAAAAGTACATCGCAGAGGTCCTGAATCTTTCAAACCCAGAAATGATTGCCATTGCGCCAAACACTCACGAATTCGTTACGAGATTGTTTTCTTGTTTTGAAGGAAAAATAAAGGTCTTAACTACGGATTCAGAATTTCATAGCTTTAGAAGACAGCTCCAAAGATTAATAGAGGCCAAGATAGTAGATGCCACGGTGATTCCTGTAGAGCCATATGATACTTTTGAAAAAAGATGGCGCATAGAAGCGCAAAATAATTATGATATGATTTTTACGAGCCAAGTTTTTTTTAATTCTGGACTCGCATGTCCAGATTTAAATGATTGGGTTTTTAGTGTCTCTGAAAGCACAATGATCGTGGTTGATGGGTACCATGCTTTTTGTGCAATTCCTACGGATCTAAAAAAATTTGAAGATCGCATTTTCTATATTGCTGGGGGATACAAATACGCTCAAAGTGGTGAGGGTGTGTGCTTTATGTCTATACCCAAAACCTCTGAAGCTCGCCCGATGAATACGGGATGGTTTGCCAGTTTTGAAACTTTAAATCAAACTTCCTCTGAAATTGTACAGTATTCCAATTCAGGGATGCGTTTTTCTGGATCGACGTTTGATGCGTCAGGATGCTATCGTTTTAACTCGGTGATGGAAAATTTAAAAAAAGAAAAACTAGATACCACAGCGATTCACATCAGAGTGAATGAAATAAAAAAATACTTTGTAGAAAAATTAAATGCTTTATCATTAAATGAATTGCACACAAAAAATATTGTCAGGGATGCTGAAGGTTTACCCGAATCACATTTTCTAACATTTAAAACTTCTCAAGCAAATCATATCGAAGAAATGTTACGGAAAAATCAAATTACAGTGGATTCTAGAGGGGATAGACTTCGATTTGGGTTTGGAATTTATCATGATTTACAAGATATAGATCTTTTAACTAAAGAACTCTCTCAAATTTTTAAGAAGACAGACTCTAGGCTGAGTTCTGATTACGCAGCCAGAGGAGAGGTTGAGCTCTAATGAAAATTGCAAAAGACATTATGACAAAAAGTCCTTTCTCATTAAAGTCCTCGATGCTTGTGCCCACAGCTGTGCAGATGATGATGTCTCATCATATCTCAAGCGCTCCGATTCTCGATTCGAATGATCAGCTTTTGGGTCAAATCTCTGAAATTGAAATTTTAAAATGTTATATTCAAGTTTCCAGAAAAGGTTATGAGAAAAAAGTCCTATATGATTTCAAAGGATTCTTTTCGAAAGCCTCAACTGTCGACATCAATGACACTATTGCTGTGGTGGTAAAGGGAGTTCTCGAATCTCCTTCTCACCGAATTCTAGTTCTTGAAAATAAGAAGCTTGTTGGAATTATCAGTCCTAAAGACATTTTAAAGTTTCTCGTAGGTGATGACACTAAGTCTGGATCAATGGTTCAAGAATTAAATATTCTTCAAGATAGAATTGAAATTTTAAAAGACCAATTGAAGGCCACAAAGAGCGAGCTTTCCAATATTGGCGGCATTGTTGAGAAAAGCCCCTTTATGTTTCACTCTGTGAATACCAATGCAGAGATCGTAATTGCCAATGAAAAACTACACAGTGAACTTGGATACCAGCCTAAAGAACTTATAGGAAAATCCATTTATGATCTTTATGATCCTAGAGAAAAAATGGCTGTCACTGCATCACTAAGAGAATTAATGAGCTCCAATAAGAATATAAAGGCTTACACGACTTATTTAAGAAAAAACGGTGAGCCGCTCAGAGTCGAAGTGATGTCGACGGCCATTATGAACTCCAAGAATGAATTTGTGGCAACCTCAAGCATTTCTAGAATTTTAGATTCTGATTCACTTTTACGCGCTCTTCATGGTATCTACGAGCCCGAAGAAGAAGATTAAAAAAGCTAAGGGATAAAACTCTTGGCGTTCAATCGGGGGTTTTATGAAGTTTTTTATTTTGGTTACTCTTTTATCATTTCAAGTTTCGGCACAACAAATATCAGCAGAAGGAAATATCCGTACAGTTCTAAATCCACCACAAGCTGGGGAGGTTTTTGTTCCTCCAGGATTTGATGATCTGGACGAAGCAGAAATTACTTTTGTGAATCATAGCAGAAATTCTTGCTTTATTAAAACTTACTCTCTTCCTCCGCAAGTAGATGAAGCGACGAAGACTATCCGCATTTCAAATATGTCTTTGATTCTAAAATCAGATTTTTGTAAATCAAGAAATATTGCAACGCCAACAACTCTAAAAGTAGGCGAGTTAAAAGCAGGTTCTTACAAGGTAGAATTTCAAACTGCTAAGGGAGAATATCAATCTTACGGAGATATCCACATCAGCAAAAGTAAATCTGAAGAAAAAGATGATTTCGAATATGCAGGGCTAGATGTGAACGAGTTGACCGTGAAAGTGAATAGAGAAACTAAGAAAATCGAATTGAACCTTCCAGGATCTTTCCCGAACGGCTGTTACGCTTTCAAAGAAATCAAAGTGATTGATGACCGTTCACCAACGGTGATCGAAGTTCTCCCGATCGTCGAGACGGTGACCGATGTTTGCACTCAAGATATTCAATTTTATAATAAGCAAGTATTAATCCCATACGATGTATCGACAACAACAAAGAAACTCATTCACATTAGATCCGCGGACGGCGTAGCAATAAACCGTGTTGTAAATCTCGAATAAATTTGAAATAAAAAAAGAGACTAGATTCAAACTAGTCTCTTTTTCCAATGTTATTCAATTAATATGTATTCAGTAGATTTTTAATCCCGGCGAACAACGTACACAATGTTGCCTTCAATTGTTTTTTCAGAATTTGGAACCACAACCTGGTTGGTCTTGAAGGTAAAAACTGTAGATCTCACTTCTGTTGGACCGGCCAATCCAGCTTCTGTTGTTTTGTATCCACTATCTTTTATAGTGAGAGAGCAATCCATAGCACTGCTTCCTAGGACATCTTTTGGCGTAGAATCAGTGCATTTGCTAGAAATATCTATCAGTACTTTGTTTTCACTATCGCCCAATGTTGTTGAGGCTAAAGTCTTTGACAGAATAGCAGAGAGGTTTTTTTCATCCGTGTTGAAGTCTTGATCTACAACTGTAACTGAAGCTGAGTTATCCAATAGAAGTTTAAGAAGCTCTGATGTGAGTTTGAGTTTTTCGTTAGCGAATGCAGAAGTTGAGAGTGTGAAGGTAAGAAGGAAAGTTACTAATTTCATGGCGCCTCCGGTTTGTCTATAATTGATATAGATTTGTTCGTGGCTCATTATTTACTGCATTTCCCTTAAACTGTACATTGGAGAATTAGGAAAAAACTCCCACTTATGCCTTTATGATTGAAATAGGCCAAAAAAAGACGTATTTATGTACCTCTTACAAAAGGTGATCTATGAAAGTTGAAATTATTGATATTGGCCAGCCTGAATTTCGCAAATTTACGTTTGATCAAACGATCTCAAAGACAGAAGTCGAATATCCTTCATCGACCCAAGCTGAAAGATCACCCTTGGCCAATAAGATCTTTGGTTTCCCATGGACAGAGCAAGTTACGGTGGGAACTGACCATGTGGTCGTAAAGAAACAAGATTGGGTAGATTGGGAAATGCTCGCAGAACCTCTTGCCGGTCTCATCAAAGAACATTTCGATATGCTTAAAAGCGATGGAGTTCAAGATTTCGAAGAAAATCCTCCATTAAAGACGGTAGATCCAACTAAAACTGCTGAAGAACTAAGCTCTAGTTTGGCTCAAAATCCCTTTGCAGCCCAAGTGCAGAAGGTTCTTGATAGCGACATCAATCCTATGGTTGCAAGTCATGGCGGTAAAGTGAGCCTGGTTGACCTTACTCAAGATACAGTTTACGTGAAATTAGAAGGCGGTTGCCAAGGCTGTTCTTCGTCTCAAGCGACTCTGAAGCAAGGTGTGGAAATCGCGATCAAACGCGCATTGCCATCGATTCAAAATGTTATTGATGTCACTGATCACGCATCAGGCCACAATCCCTACATGTGATGGTCTCTCTGCTTCAATACTAAAGTCTCACCCAATCTGATTCCAATTTGGGTCTAAAATATTTTTAGTTTTAGTCTAAGGTCGTCATGCCCACATTTACAATTGTTGGCAGTTCAGTTATGCCTTAAGATCTTAATAGTATTGATCTTTACTCACAATCAAACAGGATATCGACGCTTTGGAAAAAAATAAATTAAGTTACATGAATCAATCGAACGCCGAATATATCGACGGACTTTATCAACAGTATTTAAAATCTCCCGACACTGTCGAAAATGAATGGAAAAGATTTTTCGAGGGAATGGAATTTTCTAAAGACGGCGGTCTTTCAGAAAAAGATTTAAACGTATATAGATTAATTCGCGCGTATCGTGATTATGGACATTTCGAAGCGCAATTGAATCCACTTCAAAACTCCAATTCAAAATCAGAAGAATTGTCTTTAACAAAATACGGACTAACGGATGCTGACCTTGGACAGCACTTTGAAATTGGTGCGTACAAAGGGACGCTAAAGGAAATCGTAGAGTCTCTCAAAAGAACTTACTGCGGAACTTTATCGGTGCAAGTGGCCGAGACAAAGCCGCGCATTCGTGAATGGTTTATCAACGAGATGGAAAAAAATCTTGAGAACCATAAAATTTCTAAAGAAGAAAAATTAAATATCTTAAGACAAGTGATCATCACCGATTCCTTCGAAAATTTTTTACACACACGCTATGTGGGAGCAAAAAGATTCTCTGTAGAAGGTGGAGATTCATTGATTCCAATTTTAGAAAAGATCGCAGGTAGCGGAACTAAAATCGGTGTCGAAGAAATCACGATTGGTATGGCTCATAGAGGAAGACTGAACGTTCTTGCAAATTTTATGGGTAAAGGTTACGGAGATATTTTCTCTGAGTTCGACGGAAAAGCTTTTGATGGAATTCCTGGTTTGGATGGCGACGTAAAATATCATTTGGGTTACCAATCGGTAAAAGAAACAGCGAATGGCCCATGCGCGGTATCGTTAGCATTTAATCCGTCACACTTAGAAGCGGTCAACCCGGTTGTTCAAGGTATCGTAAGAGCAAAACAAAGAATTAGAAAAGACACAGAAAAAAGAAAAAAAGTTGTTCCGGTGTTAATTCACGGTGAGGCGGCATTTGCTGGCCAAGGCGTTGTGAGTGAAGGTTTTCAGATGTCACAACTCAAAGGTTATACTGTGGGTGGAACAGTTCATATCATTATCGATAACCAAGTGGGTTTCACGGCGGACGTAGTGGACACAAGAAGTTCTCCGTATTCATCTGACGTTGCAAAAACATTATTGTGTCCAGTGATTCATGTGAATGGTGACGATGTTGAGGCGTGCGTAAGAGCTGCCGATATTGCAATTCGATTCAGACAAGAATTCGGTCACGACGTTGTGATCAATATGACTTGCTATCGAAGATTTGGACACAACGAAGGTGATGAGCCTGCATTCACGCAACCGGTGATGTACGCCATCATTAAGAATCATCCAACATTAGCAGAAATCTATGGTGCAAAATTAATCGCAGAAAAACATATCGATGAAAAGGGTTTGACTGCGCTCACTCAAGAGAAAATGGACAATCTCCAAAAGATCTTGGATGAAGTGAGAAAAAAACCTTTAACCCTTAAGCTCATGTCTTTTGAAGGTTTGTGGAAAGGCTTCAGACGTGGAGAGCTTAAAGACTTCGACGTTCCAACGAATACAAAAACAGATTTAAAAAATTTAAAGAAAGTGGGGGAAGTTTTAACGACTTTCCCTAAGGGTTTTACTCCACATTCAAAAATTGAAAAATTAGTTGAACAAAGAAAGCAAATGGCAACTGGGGAGAAACCAGTGGACTGGGGCATGGCAGAGCTTCTTTGTTATGGAAGTTTGATTCACGAGGGAACTTCGGTAAGGCTTTCTGGTCAAGATTGCGGAAGAGGAACATTCACTCACAGACATTCCGTATTCTATGATGTTAAAACTGGAGAGCCATACACTCCGTTAAAAACTGTGAATTTAGAAAAAGAATTCTGTGTATACGATTCATTGTTATCTGAATATGGTGTTCTTGGATTTGAATACGGAAATTCGATTTCAGATCCAACATTTCTAACAATTTGGGAAGCGCAATTTGGTGACTTTATGAACGGTGCTCAAATCATCATCGACCAATTCTTGGTTGCAGGCGAGAGCAAATGGTATCAAATGAGTGGCCTTGTGCTTTTACTTCCTCACGGATACGAAGGACAAGGACCTGAGCACTCAAGCGCAAGGCTCGAAAGATTCTTACAATCCTGTGCACAAGCGAACATCCAAGTCTGTAACTTTACAACTCCAGCGCAACTTTTCCACGCCTTAAGACGCCAAGTGAAGAGAGATTTCAGGAAACCGTTAGTTGTAATGTCTCCCAAATCATTACTCAGACATCCAAAAGTCGTTTCAACATTGGAAGAACTATCGACAGGAACGTTCCAAGAAATTCTATTGGATCCAACAGTGAAGGATTACAAAAATGTTGAACAATTCGTATTCTGTTCTGGAAAAGTTTATTACGACTTAGATGATGCTAGAGAAAAGGCAAAAGTTGTAGGCACCGATAAGGTTGCTGTGATCAGAGTAGAGCAGCTGTACCCATTCCCAGAAAAGAAAATTCATGAATTAATTAAATCTTCAAAGAAGTTAAAGGCCATCACATGGTTGCAGGAAGAACCGAAGAACATGGGCGCATACAATGTAGTCGCTCCATGGTTTGATCATAAAGTTCATTACATAGGACGTGATATGAGAGCATCTCCGGCGACGGGATCTCCATACAAACACGCAGAAGAGCAAAAAGAAATCGCAACTCAATTTTTAGAATTATACAAGAAGTAGGAGTCAGAAATGAAAGACGTAAAGATACCAACAGTAGGCGAATCTATCACGGAAGCCACAATTGCTCGTTGGATTAAGAAAACTGGTGAGTTTGTAAAAAAAGGTGAAGCGATTCTAGAAGTAGAAACCGACAAGGCCAACGTGGAAGTTGTTGCAGATGATAGTGGTGTTTTAAAAACATCAGCGAACGAAGGCGATGTGGTTCTGATTGGGTCGACAGTTGCGCAGATTGATGAATCAAAGGCAGCCCCAAATGCGGCTGCTCCAGCGGAAGAAAAAGCATCGCCTGCAGCTCCAGCTCCTAAATCTGCTCCAGCAGCAGCGGGAACAGAGATGCACGCGAGCAGCGAACATTCTCCTGCGGTGAGAAAGATCGTTGCCGAAAAGCAAATCGATGTCACAACAATTCAAGGAACTGGAAAAGATGGAAGATTAACTAAGGCTGACGTCACCAATCCTCAGGCGAAAGCTCCTGCGGCTCCCTCTGCTCCAGCAAAAGCGCCAAGCGCTCCAATGCCAACAAGAGCTCCCTCTTCGCAACAAGGCCAACAAGAGCGCGTAAAGATGACTAATATCCGTAAGAAGATTGCTGAAAGATTATTAATGTCTCAGCAAACGACAGCAACTCTAACAACATTTAACGATGTGGATATGACAAATCTTTTAGCTTTAAGAGCTAAATACAAAGATACTTTTAAAGAAAAGTATAATGTGTCTTTAGGTTTCATGGGCTTCTTCGTAAAAGCTTCTATCGAGGCTCTAAAAGAAATTCGTGCGGTGAATGGTTTGATCGATGGAACGGATATGATCTACAACAATTTCTACAACATTGGTGTAGCGGTGGGCACAGAGAAAGGGTTGATCGTTCCAGTATTAAAAGATGCAGATCACTTATCATTAGCTGGAATTGAACAAGAAATTAAAAATTATGCATTGAAGGCACGCGACGGAAAAATTTCTCCAGATGATTTATCAGGAGGAACATTCACGATCTCTAACGGTGGTGTGTATGGATCGCTGATGTCTACGCCAATTTTAAATCCACCACAGAGTGGTATCTTGGGTATGCATAGAATCGAAGAAAGACCTGTTGCAATCAATGGCAAAGTTGAAATCAGACCCATGATGTATCTTGCATTATCTTACGACCATAGAGTGATCGATGGCAAAGAAGCAGTGACATTCTTAGTGAAGATTAAACAATGTATCGAAGACCCGACTCGTATTCTTTTAGAAGTATAATTCTCTTTAGTAAAGGCAAAAAAAATGGCAGAAAATAATTTTGATGTGGTTTTTATCGGCGCTGGTCCTGGTGGTTACACGGGAGCAATACGTGCAGCTCAACTAGGAATGAAGGTTGCGATCGTAGAAAAATATAAAACTCTTGGTGGGACTTGTCTCAATGTAGGTTGTATTCCTTCAAAAGCTCTTCTGGATTCTTCCGAGCATTTCGAAGCGGCAAATCATGAGTTAGAAGCTCATGGTGTAAAAGTAAGCGGTGTAAGTCTAGATCTTAATCGTATGATGGAAAGAAAATCTAAAATCGTAAAAGATCTCACCAGTGGTGTAGATTTCCTTATGAAAAAAAACAAAATCGAAAGATTTTTAGGCTACGGAAAAATCACAACACCCAATGAAGTAGAAATCAAAGCGGAAGACGGCGCAACGATGAAGCTTGCTGCCAAAAACATAGTCATCGCCACAGGGAGTGTGGTTGCTGAACTGCCATTTATGAAAGTGGATAAAATCAATGTGATTTCATCCACCCAAGCTCTATCACTTGAGACTGTTCCAAAGCACTTGGTGGTTGTGGGTGGCGGTGTGATCGGACTAGAACTGGGTTCAGTGTGGAAGAGACTTGGCGCAAAAGTCACAGTAATTGAATTTGCTGATCGCATTGCCAGTATGATGGATTCTCAAATGACAACCGTCCTTACTCGTTCTTTGAAAAAACAAGGAATGGAGTTTGTTTTGAAGGCCAAAGTGACAGGTTATAAAGCTGAGAAAAAAGGCAAAGAAACTGAAATCACCGTTACATATGAGGACATGACAAAAAATACAACAGTGGATATTAAGTGCGATAAAATTTTATTGGCCGTTGGTAGAAAACCTTTTTCCGAAGGCTTAGGCTTAGAAGAATTAGGAATTGAAAAAGACAAGCGCGGATTTATCCAAGTGAATGATCACTACCAAACGAAGCACCCAAATATTTTTGCAATTGGTGATGTGATTCCTGGTCCAATGCTTGCCCACAAATCAGAAGAAGAAGGTGTTGCCGTTGCGGAGATCCTTGCGGGTCAGGCGGGACATGTGAATTACAATACGGTTCCTTCCGTGATCTATACTTGGCCAGAGCTTGCTAGTGTCGGTTTATCAGAAGAGCAAGTAAAAGAAAAAGGCACAGAATATAAAGTTGGAACATTTCCATTCACAGCAAATGCGAGAGCAAAAGCTATCGGTATGACAGATGGACTTGTAAAAGTGATCGCAGACAAAGCAACGGACAAAGTTTTAGGAGTTCACATCGTTGGTCCAAGAGCTTCTGACGTTCTTGCAGAAGCGGTGATAGCAATGGAATTCAGCGCATCGGCTGAAGACATAGCAAGAACATTCCACGGTCATCCTACGCTCTCAGAAGTGATGAGAGAAGCTGCGCTCAACGTTGATAAAATGGCCCGCCAAGGTTAAGAAGTCTTTATGATTTTTAGAGGTAATTTGTGAAGGCAATGTTTTGTACGGGTTATAGGTCATTAGACTATCTTAGGCTCGTAGACGTAGATAAGCCTGTGCTGGGCGAGAGTGATTTGCTTATCGAAGTGAAATTCAGTTCTGTTCAAACCGCAGATTGGCGCATTCAAAGTTTCGAAATGCCTAAAGGTATGGGGACACTTGCGAGACTTATTTTTGGTTTTTCCAAACCCAGGCAGCCTATTTTGGGAACCGAAATTTCGGGTGTGATCAAGGCTACGGGTCCAAATGTAAAAACATTTAAAGTTGGAGACGAAGTAGTTGCAGTTCTTGGTGCAAAATTTGGAGGTCATGCCGAATTTATAAAAGTAAAAGAAGATAGTCTTATTCTTAAAAAGCCTTCGAATATGAAATTTCAAGAGGCCGCGTGCTTATCTTTTGGAGGATTAACTGCTCTTGATTTTTTGAAATATAAAGCAAACGTTAAGAGTCGAGAACATGTGTTGATTCACGGAGCATCAGGTGCAGTGGGACTTGCGGCAATTCAGATTGCAAAGCACCTGGGAGCGGTCGTTACAGCTGTCTGCAGCCAGGAAAACTTTCCACTAGTTAGATCCATCGGTGCTGATTTTGTGTTGGATTACAGCAAGGAAGCATTTTGGAAATCAGAGACCAAGTATGACGTTATTTTTGATATTATTGGAAACTTCAAAATTTCAGAAGGCCTTGATTCGCTTAAAGACTTCGGTCGATTGGTTTTAATAGCGGCTGGGCTTGAGCAAATGTTATTTGGTAGTGTACAAACTATATCCACAAAAAAGAAAGTCATTACAGGAGTAGGAGCAGAGTCGAAAGATCTTTTATTGGAATTAATTCAGCTTTATGAAAGAGGCCAATACAAGTCCATTATTGATAGAGAGTATTCATTGGAACAGATTCCTGAAGCTTACAAATACACTAGTGGACGTCACAAGCGAGGCAATGTAGTCATCAACATTGGCGGAGTGCGCTCTAGAGATTAACTGATTAAATTTTACAAGAGCCGCTGCGATCAAAGATTGAATTTGTGCTATTTTCTACGGCCTTCACGTAACCATAAAAATTACTTCTTTTAACTAACTTCATCACGATATTGAAGGCCTCGGCCTCAGTTTTTTTTCTTAGAGCACTTTTACCTATGGAACCTTTAATTGTATTGAGAACAGCTCCTGGGCCCTTATTATACATTCCTAGAGTGATGTAAGATCTTACTTGTCTATATTGATCCGTATTTGTTTTAGCGTAGCCCCAGTAAGCCAACAATTTTTCTGCATTGTAAGGGTTTCCTTCATCGCTGCGATAATGAAGGTAAAGTCCGATTCCACCCAATAAACTCCTGCCAATTCCGTCACCCATGGAAATGAATTCGCAAGATTTTAAATTTTTTATTTGCGTGGTTCTGGCTAAGAGTTTTTTGAAATTTTCGCAGGACCTGGGATTGTTCGTAACATGTTTTTTAAGAAATCGAAATCCTGCGTTTCCCGGATGGAATAAATTCTTTTGAGTTCCTCGAATCAACTGTGCGATTCCAGTTCCTCCATCATATTGAAAGAAAAATCCAAAAGCTGATTCATGATTTAGTTTTTTAAAAATTATTTTTCTCTCAAAACTATCAATAGAGTCACCATAACATCTCAAAGCTTCGTTTAAGCCCCAATAAATATAATCCACCACGCCATCTGTTACACAGGGAGTTTGTTTTACGTAAGTTCCATTCTCTGCTGAAGAAGCGCAAGTTTTTTTACTTTGGGTAACATAAGGGATTCTCTTCATGGCGCATGAAATTTGCTCCCTATTTATAAAACTTTGGAAGCTTGTTTCTCGAAAATAACTAGGAATTAATTGTTTTTCTTGCTCTCTCTTGTATGCGGCTAAGAACGAATCTTGTTCGGTGAGGATGGATTTTTCTAATTGATCAGCATAAGTTCTAATGTTTGTGTTGCCAATAATGCAGGTGTTGTTTGTTGGATAAGTTGGAAAGAGTGGAGCCGCATTCTGCTGTGTGGGGATGAGAGGCTGTCTCGGTACCGGAGAGCTTGGTGCGAGAGTTGGAAATAAAGATGTTTGGGCAAAAGCCACAGCTTTCAACACCATTAAGATGAAGAACACTGCTATTGTTTTTTTCATTTGAAAGTGGGTGATAGCGCGTATTGTGTTATTTTTTAAACAAAAAGTTATGTTTTTTGATTTCGCATTACGTTTTTATACACGTAAACCCACTCTGAAACTAAGGTGCCCGCCGAAATTTCAGCGAGCACTCTGTAGATTGATTCTGAGTTGTAAATTATTTATGAGACTACGATGTGAGTTTGCGCAGCACGTAATGCAGGATTCCACCATTTTTAAAATATTCAACTTCAACGGCAGTGTCTAATCTTGATTTCACTTTGATTTTTTCTTTCACACCATTGACTCGAGTAATTGTCACATCCAATTCTTGTTGTGCTTTCAATCCTGTTTCAATTCCTTGAATATCAAAGATCTCAGTTCCATCCAGTTTCAAAGTTTTTCTGTCTGTGCCTGGCATAAATTGTAATGGAATAACTCCCATACCAATCAAATTGGATCTATGAATTCTCTCGAAACTTTCTGTGATCACAGCTTTTACTCCAAGAAGTAATGTTCCTTTTGCAGCCCAGTCACGTGATGATCCCGTTCCATATTCTTTACCACCAATAATTACAAGTGGAGTTTTAGAATCTTGATACTTCATTGAAGCATCATAGATCGACATAGTCTCTCCACTCGGAATGTATTTGGTGATTCCACCTTCAGTGCCTGGAAGCATTTCGTTTTTCAGCCTGATGTTTGCAAAAGTTCCCCTTACCATGACGTCATCATTTCCGCGACGTGCACCATAAGAGTTAAAGTCATTGGGAGGAATGCCTTTTGAACCCAAGAACTTTCCAGCAGGAGAATCTTTTTTGATATTTCCAGCAGGAGAAATGTGATCTGTGGTGATGGAGTCACCTAAGATCGCAAGTGGTCTTGCGCCATGAATATCCTTAAGAGCTTCTGGAGCTTTCTTCATTGTTGCAAAGTACGGAGGATTTTTGATGTAAGTGCTTTCTGTCCAATTGTAGTTTTCAGAAGTTGTAGTTTGAATTTTTTGCCAGTCAGCTGTGCCTGCAAAAACATTATTGTAACGACCGTTGAACATTTGCGTAGTTAAAACACCATGAACAGTGTCGTTCACTTCTTTCGTTGTTGGCCAGATGTCTTTTAAGAAAACTGGTTTTCCATCTTTACCATTTCCAATCGGATCTTTTGCAAAATCAATGGTCATGGTGCCAGCGAGAGCATAAGCCACCACAAGTGGTGGAGAGGCAAGATAGTTTGCTTTTGAATGCGGGTTAATTCTTCCTTCGAAGTTTCTATTTCCAGAAAGTACCGAAGCCACCACTAGATTTCCCTTTTCCACTGCATTTGAAATGGGAAGTGGAAGAGGTCCAGAGTTACCAATGCAAGTCGTGCAACCATAACCAACAAGGTTAAAGCCCACTTTATCAAGATAAGTTTGTAATCCTGCTTTTTCTAGATAGTCAGTTACAACTTGAGATCCTGGAGCGAGAGAGGTCTTTACCCAAGGTTTCATTGTTAAGCCTTTTTCAACCGCTTTCTTGGCAACGATCCCAGCGCCCACCATAACGTAAGGATTTGAAGTGTTGGTGCAGCTAGTGATGGCAGCGATAACTACGTCACCATTTCCAAGTTTATAATCAGCGCCTTCCACCGTTGTTGCACTTTGCTCTTTTGATGTTTTTTCTGCTGGAACACTAAAGCCAAGAGCCAATTGATTTTTGAAATCAGAGTGAGCTACTGATAGTGAAACTCTGTCTTGTGGTCTTTTCGGTCCTGCAAGAGAAGATTCAACAGTCGAGATATCCAAACTCAAAGTGTCATTGAATTGAATTCCTTCGCCAGAACCATCTCTCCAGAAGCCAGTTTGTTTTGCATAGGCTTCAACGAGCGCGCAAGTTTGATCATCACGACCAGAAAGTTTTAAGTACTTCATTGTTTCTTCATCGATCGGAAAGAATCCACAGGTTGCGCCATATTCAGGAGCCATGTTCGCAATTGTCGCTCTATCAGCAAGAGGAAGATTTTTTAAACCTGGTCCATAGAATTCTACGAACTTACCAACAACGCCTTTTTTTCTCAGCATGTTTGTAACTGTTAGAACTAGATCCGTCGCCGTGACGCCTTCCTTGAGTTGTCCTTCGATTTTAAAACCAATCACTTCTGGAATCAGCATACTGATCGCTTGACCAAGCATTGCGGCTTCTGCCTCGATACCGCCCACGCCCCAGCCAAGAACTGCAAGACCATTCACCATAGTTGTATGACTATCAGTTCCTACGAGTGTATCTGGATAAGCATATTCTTCGTTCGGAGTTTTTGTCGTCCAAACAGTTTTCGCAAGATACTCTAAATTCACTTGATGGCAAATTCCGGTCCCAGGAGGTACCACTCTAAAATTATTGAATGCGCCTTGGCCCCATTTTAGGAATACATATCTTTCTTGGTTTTTTTCAAATTCTACTTTTACATTCTCATCAAAGGACTTGCTTGTTCCGTAATGATCCACAGTCACAGAGTGATCGATCACGAGATCCACGGGTGTGAGTGGGTTGATCTTTGTTACGTCACCACCTAATTTTTTTACAGCATCTCTCATCGCAGCGAGATCTACAACCGCAGGAACGCCTGTGAAATCTTGCATAAGAACTCTTGCAGGGAAGAATGATATTTCTCTTTCTAGAGATTTTTTATCCATACCGAGTAAGCTCTCAATATCTTCGCTAGTTACATTCAATCCATCTTCGTGCCTCAAAAGATTTTCAAGTAAAACCTTGATAGAATTGGGAAGTTTCTTCAGATTTGGATGATTGATTTTTTGAATATCAAAAATCGTATACTCCTTAGAGCCGACTTTGAGTTTTGATTTTGTTTTAAAACTGTCTTTAGACTGAACTAATAATTGAGCTGACATAGGTAGATCCTTTCGAAGCATGACTGACTAAATGTATTTCTCAATTGGTATTCAATCATTTTCCAGCGGATCTGCCAATGAAAATTCGGTCTGGCTAGAACTGTGAACGGATGCTCCATAAGTCTGGAAAAATCGGTTGAAAGAGTGTCTTTCTAAGGTACTCTGCGCCAGGAGATCCACCGGTTCCCATTTTTACTCCGATGGTTCTTTCTACCATCTTGACGTGGCGATATCGCCATTCTTGGAGCCCTTCATCAAGATCCACTAGCCTTTCGCACAGCTGAGAGAGAAGAGGATCGGTCTTGTATATTTCCATTAGTATTTTTTGCAAATCCAAGTTTTCTTCGATGGGCTGAGTGACGTTTCTTTTTAGGAGCCCATCCGGAACTGCATGCTTTTTAATCTTTAAATGGTTTAAAAATGCATCATAGACAGTAGGATTTTCATATACCGCTTTAAGTTCACCAAAATGAGCACCTTCGGACTTAAAGTGCTCAAGCATTTTTTCCCTTTTGTGGCCGAGCATAAATTCAATTTTTCTAAATTGAAGCGATTGGAAGCCACTAGAGGTTTCTAGTAATCCTCTAAAGGAAGCAAATTGAAGAGGGGTCATGGTTTCTAAAATATCAACCTGTCCAACGATAGTTTTCAATATTGTCAAAATACGTTTTAAGTTTGAAAGACACAGATAGGTTTCACCAGCGTTTAAATTTTTATTCAGCAATGTCATTTCATGGAGGATTTGTTTAAACCAAAGTTCATAAACTTGGTGGATAACGATAAAGAGCATTTCATCGTGTTCGGTTTTGCTCTTAGGGTCTTGAAGTTTAAGAATTTCATCAACTTTCAAATATTGACTGTATGTTAAAGCCATGGCCACCTTTTAATTAATCTAAAAAATATAAATCTAAAAATTATCTCTAAGTTGTCTTAACTTTTTAAATTCGTCAACAGAGGATGCTCTTAGAAAAGGGTTTATTTCTTTCTCGAGAGCAAGAGTGGTGGGGACAGTTGGTCGATTCTCAGATCTAAGCTTTAAAACCTCTTGGTATCGTTTTTTAAGAGGGGCGTTGTCGCCATCATCCACGCTCAGAGCAAACTGGGCATTTTTCTCAGAATACTCATGGCCACAATAAATTTTGGTTTCATTGGGTAGGGCTTTGATTTTTTGTAAGCTCTTATACATTTCCGCATATGTGCCTTCGAAAAGTTTCCCACATCCCATAGAAAAAAGTGTATCACCAGAGAAGAGCGCAAGGCCTTCGTGTATATAATAAACAATATGATGATGGGTATGGCCTGGAACATAATGAGTTTCGATCATGGTGTTGCCAATTTTAAAAGTTTCTTCTGGTTTTAGTTTAAAATCTATACCGGGAATGCGATCTGCATCTTCGTAGGAGCCATAGATCTTGCAGTTGTATTTGTTTTTAAGTTCTAAATTTCCATCGACATGATCGCCGTGGTGGTGAGTGCTAAGAATGAAATCCAGTTGCAGATTGTTTTGAGTGAAGTAATCATCGATAGCGTGAAAGTCTGGCGCATCTACAAGAATATTAAGGACACTTTTCCCCGCATTTATTTGTGCAACATAACAGTAGTTGTCTTTTAGACACGGTATCAAAATGACCTTCATTCCATAGTGATAGTTGCTCCTCAGAATTTAGTCTAGAATTAAATTACCTCAGTCGAGGCTAGTGTTCTTTAACCACAAATAAAATTTTTAATCCCTATAATGTTATTAAATCTACAACTTTTCCAGGAGGGGGAAGCTTTGAAAAAATATTTAATACTAACGTTATTGTCATTTACCGTTGCAGCTCATGCTGATGAAAGAGTTATTTACGGAGACGACGATAGAGTCGAGGTTTATCAATCGAGTGCTTATTGGCAGAAGAAAGCCGATTCAACAGTTGCTCTATTCAATAGTTCAGACCTTACAGAAGGTGGAAATGGAACTTTGAAAGTTGGTGGGGACAATTACGGTCAGTCGTACAATCTCTGTGCCGACGAACCATTTAGGGAACAAAAGAGTGCAGGATTCTGCTCGGGTTCATTAGTAGGACATAACCTTATCATGACGGCTGGTCATTGTGTGAGATCACAAACTGCTTGTGGTAATACGAAATTTGTATTTGGATTTGGTTATTCTTATGCAGGCAAGGACTTATCTACAGTGCAAGCTCTAGATGTTTATTCATGCAAAAAAATCGTTGCGAGAAAAGAATTATCAAGCGGCGGTGACTACGCGGTGATAGAGCTAGATAGATCCGTCATTGGTCACGATGTACTTTCTGTCAATAGAGGTGCGCCGGTATCAGCGAAAGATCCACTCGTTGTGATTGGCCACCCAGCAGGAATTCCAACTAAAGTTTCAGCAGGTGCAAACGTTCGTGAAGTTAAGAGCGAACACTTTGTTGCAAACCTAGATACCTACGGTGGCAATTCAGGCTCCGCGGTATTCAACGAAAAAACTGGTGAGATTGAAGGTATCCTTGTGCGTGGGGCGCAAGATTTTGTTTATTCAAATGGCTGCCGAAAATCAAATGTTTGTTCAAATGATGGTTGTCATGGCGAAGACGTAACAAGAGTCGACCAAGCAACACCATACATTCCAGCTTTTTAATTAACTCGTATACTCATTAAAAGGCTCAATGATTGCATTGAGCCTTTTTCTTTTGTAACATAATACTTCACTGAATATCTCTGAAGGAAATTTATGATCAAAGTATTATTTGTTTGTACAGGAAACATCTGTAGATCGCCCACCGCTGAAGGAATTTTTCGAAAGTACGTTGATGACGAAGGACTCTCAGAAAAGATTTATATCGAGTCTGCGGGCTTATTGGACTATCACGAAGGTGACAACGCGGATCACAGAACACAATTGCACGCAAAGAAGCGTGGCTTCGATCTTTCACAAATATTATCTCGACCAATAGTAAGAGACGATTTTAAAAATTTCGATTATTTAATCGCAATGGACGGCAGCCACTTACAAGCCATGATCGAGCTCTGCCCAGAAAGCCACAAGCCAGGCAAAGTCATAAAGCTCATGCTCGACTACTCCAACCAATGGAAGGGCAAAGGTGTCCCTGACCCCTATCACACCGGCGAAGATGGCTTCGAGTTGGTACTCGACATGCTAGAAGAATCTTGCCGAGAACTCTTGATTCATATTAAAGCTAATCACAAACTCTAAAAGATAGTGTCACCGTTAAAAAACACCAAAAACTGAGTGATTTGTGCATTTTCTCTTTTTTTTCAAAAACTTCATCTCGTACTGAAGGTAAATCCTTCATAGGTAATATAAATTTTTGAAGGTTCGAAGAGAACTCGTTATCTTTCTTATCTCTATAAAGAATATCAAAAGGGGGAGATATTTATGAAAATATTGTTTGTTATTTTACTTAGTGTTTTTTGTTTGAACACTTACGCAGAAAGTAAATTGCCTGCTGAAGTTTTGATAGAGCTTGAAAAATCTGGTGGGTTGCCTCCTCCTCCGCCTAGAGAAGGTGAACCGATACCGGATAAATCAGATACATCTTTTAAAGAATATGGGGATTACAAGCTGCAAATTCTCAAAGACGGAACGGTCCAGAAATTATACAGTGAAGATGCGATTATTCCTATTGGTGTTCTTGCTAAAGATGTCATAATCAAAATGTCTTCTCTAATTGATTCTATAGAAAAGGAGAAGCTTGCTAAATTATATCCTGATCAAGAGTCGTGTCATGATATGCCATCAAGATTTGTCAGAGTGCAAAAGTCTGATTCCACAAACATTCTTATATGGAAAGAAGTGAGCTGTATTGCATACGGAGGCCACGGTCGTGAAATTTCGTATTTAATAAATTCTCTGGCAGAGTCTGTATGGTTTTTAAAAATCTAAAATGACATTCAACTGTTTGCCCTATGTTAATAGGGCATTAAAAATAAATTTCTTTATTTCTTCTTCCCAATAAGCTTTTCTGGAAACTTACCGTCTTTTTGATAGCCTTCGAGCATTTGGTGGAGCTTCACCCGGCAAGAGCCGCCGCAGGCACCGATGCCAGCACAGGTAGAATCAAAAATTTTATTGAGTGTATCGGCTCCATTAACAATAGCATCTTCGATCACTTTTTTTTCAATGTTATTACAAAAGCAGACGATTTCTTTTTTAGGCTTTTGTGCCATTACCGGAACCTTTGTGCTCGGGATCTTTTTTGACTATGTTCTTTAGTTGCTGCATGAGGTGAGTGATGGATTTGATTTTGATATCATCGAGATCTCCATGTGCATAAGAGCCAGCAGCATACAAGTGACCGCCACCGCCAAACTCTTCCGCCACACGCAGAACTTCGACTTTACCTTTGCTTCTAAAGCTCAATTTGAATTCATTGGGAGTAATTTCGCGCACCACAAGCGCCGCTTCAATCGTATCAATGTTCATGATTGTATCGATAATATCTTTAGTGTGATCTTTATTGAGTCCTAAGGCTTCGAGATCTTTTTCAAAGAATCTCAAGAAAGCCACTTGGTCGTTGCAGTGAAACTCAACACTGTTTAGGGCCTTTGCATTAAACATCAATTTATTTTTAGTGAAATCACCAAAAAGAGATCTGTGAATTTTTTCAGGATTGATATTGTGTTGTAAAAGTTCTGCAGCGATCAAATGTGTATTTGGAGAATTTCTAATGAATCTAAAAAGCTGAGTATCAAAAACAAGAGAAGTATAAATTGCCTCTGCAATATTTGTATCCAACTCAACACCTAAAAGTTTAATCAGATTGAATGCAATTTCGCCCGTGCTTGCCGCCTTAACATCAATCACTGAAAGATCTGGAGGTTTGGGCCCATTCACCAAAATGGGGTGATGATCAATAAACGCAATGTGTTTGCAATTTACTTCGAGTTTTACAAATAAAGTATCCAAAAGTCTTTTGTCATTTGTATCTAAGATCAAAGCGATATCTGTCTTTTCAACCTTATCGTGAGGGCCTTGAAAAACTTGGAGGAGATTTTTTGTAAGCAAAAAATCGTATTTTGTAGCAGAAGCATCTACATTCAAAATGCGAACTGTCTTTCCCATTTTTTTGAGAGCGTGATAAAGGCCAATTTGCGCGCCAAGGCCGTCACCATCAGGTTCTCTATGAGTAGACAAAAGTATGGATTGAGAAGATTGAATAACCTTGGCAATCTCTTGTAAATTTCCAGACATCCCTAAAGTGTATTATGCGAAATATTTAAGTGCAAGAGTAGCAATACCAAGGAATGTGAAAAATCCGAAAGAGTCTGTAATGAAAGTTAATAATACACCGCTCCCGGACGCTGGATCTACTTTCAATCTTTTTAATGCGAGTGGAATCACACAGCCAAGTAGAGTCGCCATGATGGAGTTCAAAATCATCGTGATGCAGATAATAACGGCAACGATCAAATTGTCCTTCCAAAAATAAACCAAGAGGCCTGAACAAATCCCCACAATGATGCCCATGAGCGCTCCAACAGAAACCTCTTTAAGAATAGCTCTCATGTAGGTTGTGAAATTAAAATCTCCAATGGCTAGACCTCGGGTCACTACTGTCAGAGATTGAGTTCCCGTATTTCCACTTACGCCTGAAACAATGGTGCTGAGTGCTGCTAAAATAATCAAATGGTTCATTGTCTCTTCGAAAGCAGACATCACGCTACCGGCGATACTTGCAGTTAAAAGATTGAGTAATATCCAAGGAACTCTATTTTTGAGTGAGAAAGCCACTGAGCTATAGATCTTGTCATCTTCTTGGAGACCCGCACTTGCGTAAATGTCCGCTGTAGCTTGCTCTTGAATAATATCAACTACGTCATCGACAGTGATGATTCCCTTGAGAGATCGATGCTCATCGACTACAGGGACTGCAATAAAATCATAGTGGCTTACAAGTTGTGCAACTTCTTTTTCTGTACTTTGAGTAGAAACAGTGACGACTTCTTTCTTGATTAAATTCTGAAGGGGCGTGTGTGCCGGAGCACCGACAAGTTCCCGAAGGGAGAGTACGCCCATGAGATGTTTATTTTCATCCACGCAATAAATATAATAAATGGAATCCTCTTGCGATCTTGTTCTGATTTTTTCGATCGCTTCTTGTGCAGACAGATGAATCGGCAGTGTAAACACCTGCGTTGTCATCATACGTCCCGCAGATTCTTCCGGATAGTTGAGAAGTTGTCTTAACCTTCCCCTTTTTTGCTCTGGAATTTTTGTCAGAATACTTTCACGCTGTTCTTCCTCCAGTAAATTGAGGAAGTGAGTCGCGTCATCTTCTTGTGATTTTAAAATAATATTTAGAATTTTTTGTTGGTCGGTTTTGCTAAAAACATCCTTCAGCTGTTGATCAGGCAATTCAATAAGGGTATCGGAGGCTTTATCTACCGCGATCAAAGCATCAATGAGGTGTCTTTCTTCGTGGTCATTGAGAATATTGAAGAGTTGAGTGAGATCGGCAGCTTCAATTTTAAGCAATATACTATGTAAAGATTTGCTGTTCTTGCCACCCAGAAGTCTTTTGATAATTGAGATATTCATTGAATTGAGAGTCATAATCCATCTCAGATTTCCGGTTTTTTATTGTATTTTCCTAAATACTAACTATTTAGGCGTCAAATTAATAGGTTGAAGTTACTCGTGAAATTGACTATAAACGATCCCTTCGACAATGTGTAGGAGTTTATAATGAAAGATACGAATATTCCAATTACCCTCAGAGGCAAACAAAAGCTTGAAGAAGAGCTCAAGCGCTTGCTTCATGAAGAGCGTCCAGCAATTATTAAAGCTATCGAGGCTGCTCGTGAAAACGGAGATCTTTCTGAGAATGCAGATTATGATGCTGCTAAAGAACGTCAAGGTTGGACAGAAGCTAGAATTTTAGAAATCCAAAGCCGAATTGCGGGCGCCGAAGTTATTGATACTGCAAAACTAAAATCAAACACTGTGATCTTCGGTGCAACTGTAGAACTTAAAGATGTTGAGGAAGATAGAGACGTAAAATATCAAATCGTTGGTCCAGAAGAGGCAGATATTCAGCAAGGTCGTTTATCCTTGATGGCGCCACTTGCAAGATCTTTGATTGGTAAAAAAGCGGGCGACGTTTGCGAAGTTAAGGCGCCAAATTCGATCAAGGAATATGAGATTAAGAAGATTTATTTTCTGTAGAGACTGTCGCCCATCGTGGTTGACGATTTCTGAAACCTCAGCCTTCCTGGCTGAGCCCTACGGGTAAAGTTTCAGAAATTTCAGGGGGGGATTATGGATTCTGAAGATTTAAAAAACGATAAAAAGCTTAAAGATAAACTCTATGAGGCGGGTTCGAAGCCCGGTGCTGAAGAGAAAGTTAAAAAGCATTTCTTCCAATACTTTAAAAAAAATAAGCACACCATAGGATTTGGTCAGCAAATCGAAAAGATCTACGACCTTCTGACTTCCGGGAAATTGAACAATAAAGACAAGGCCATCATCATTGGAGCCTTATTGTATTTCATCAACCCTTTTGACTTACTACCTGATATTACTCCGCTTTTAGGATTTATCGACGATATGGGTGTGATCGGCTTGGTTTATCGTTATTTAACTAACAGATCCTTTGACGTGACAGGTGAGCCAACGCCTGAAGATGACACGAAAAAAGACGATAAAAAAGACTCTTAATCGTATCAAAGCCTTTGACATAATCACGGCCTCCCATTAAAAACTTCTTTCGGCAATTAAATGCTAAGAAGTAGGAGAAGTTAAGCTCCGGTGTAATAAATCGGTAGGCTTTCTGGCTGCTGGCCTAAATTAACTACCAACTTTTTAACAAATTATTAGCGATCTCTATGGAGAGAACTGTAATAAAAGGATTATACGAATGAAAAGAATTACTGCACGTTTTAAACTGCAAAGACGTTTAGGTGTTGAGCTTCCAGGACTTGGAAAACCAGGTGCATTAGCAAGAAAACCATATCCACCAGGACAACATGGTAACAAAAGAAAAAAATATTCTGACTACGCTTTACGTTTAGAAGAAAAACAAAAAGTAAGAGCGCATTACATTGTTACTGAAAAACAACTTCAAAGATTCATTGGCCAAGCGAAACAAGGTCAAAGCTCTAACTGGACTGCAAAGCTAGTAGGCATGCTTGAAAGAAGATTAGATAATTTGGTTTTCAGATTGGGTTTTGCTCCAAGCATCCTAGCTGCGAGACAAATGTGTTCACACGGACACGTAGTGGTTAACGGCAAGAAAGCAAGAACGGCATCCATGGTTTTAAACGAAGGTGATACCGTAACTCTTTCTACAAAAGGTTTAAACTCACAGAACTATCTTCAAGTGAAAGACAAGCCAAGATTAGAGCTTGCTGATTACTTAAGAAAAGAAGGTGATTCAGGAACTGTGATCAATACTCCAGGCCTAGAACACATTCCGTTTCCATTCGATGCTGGTCTCTTTACCGAGTACTATGCTGCGAAGTCTGTATAATAAAGCAAAAAATAATATTCAAAGGCCTTTTAAAGGTCTTAAACGAAAAAGCCGACTTGATTGTCGGCTTTTTTATTTTATACTTATCTCATGAGTACTACATTCCCAGCAGATTACATTCCAAGTCCTGATCCATTTATTGAATTTGATTTATGGATGAAGAAAGCCATACAAGCTCAGGAGATTGAGCCCACAGCCATGAGCTTGGCCACTGTGACGAGAGATCAGCGACCGAGTAATCGTATCGTACTTTTCAAGGGCATATCTCAGGGCGGGCTTATGTTCTTTACCAACTATGAGAGTAACAAAGCTCAAGAACTAGAAAGTTATCCTTCGGCGGCAGTTGTTTTCCATTGGAAAAAACTAGAATTGCAACTTCGTATAGAGGGAAAAGTTCAGAAAGTCTCACGCCAAGAATCCGAAAAATACTTTGCAACTCGCGCGCGCGAAAGCCAAATTGGCGCCTGGACTTCTCAGCAGAGTCGTATTCTGCCAAGCAGAAAAGATCTTGAATTAAAAAGAAAAGAAATCGAAGCAAAGTTTGAAGGAAAAGACGTGATATGCCCACCATTCTGGGGTGGATACAGAATCATTCCTGATCATTTTGAGTTTTGGATGAGTGAGCCAGGGAGGCTTCATAATAGATTTCTGTACACATTTGATAAAAAAGGCTGGACACAAAATCGACTGTTTCCTTAAAGGAGCAAGATGGCTACAGACCAAGAATTTAAACCTACCATACTCGTCACGGGTTGTGCTTCCGGCATAGGTTTAGCTCTGGGAAAACTTCTTTACAAAGAAACTCAATATCGCATCGTTGTAACGGCAAGAGCAAAATCTTTAGAAAAACTCAGGGCAGAATTTGTAGAAACAGATCGATTTATCATTCGTGCACTCAATGTGACGGATGATTTTCAAAGAAAAGATCTTATTCAAGAAATCAACAACAAGTGGGGCGGAGTTTGCGTTCTCATAAACAACGCTGGGATTTCTTACCGTGCGGTAATTGAGCATATGACTGAAGGAGACGAGATTAAGCAAATGGCAACGAACTATTTGGGGCCCATGGGTTTGATTCGATTGGTTCTTCCAAATATGAGAATTCGAGGACGTGGAAAAATCATCAACGTATCATCGGTGAGTGGAATGTTGTCGATGCCTACGATGGGATCCTATAGTGCTTCAAAGCACGCGCTTGAGGGTGCGTGTGAATCTCTCTGGTATGAGGCAAAACCTTATGGAATTGATATCTGTTTGATTCAACCAGGATTTATACACTCAAAGTCTTTCAAGAATGTTTACTATACAGAACTTTCAAAACCTGAAGCGGCGTCTGAAAGTGTTTATAAAGAGTATTACAAGAACATGACTCCTTTTGTAGAAAGGATGATGGATCTCTCTCCAACCACAGCCAGGAAAGTGGCTACAAGAATATTAAAGACGATCAAAAGATCGAACCCGCCTTTATGGATTCCGGCCACTTGGGATGCATGGATATTCCATTATGTTAGAAAGATCATGCCGCGCAGATTGCTTCTACCATTCCTGTTCCTATGTTTACCAAATGCTCGCCATTGGGCAAAATCCTATACGAATAAGCGATAAATAAGCTTTTCTCCTCTCAAGAGTGACAAAAAGCGCTCTACAACAATCCAAATATTACAAATAACACAGATCTAACACGCAAAATTCCAATGGTTCGGGTATAAGTTTGAAACTTAGTAAATTTGAGCAATCAAGCTCCCAAGGTAAGGAACATTATGAAAACGTTTTTAGTATTAGTTTTGTTATCAGTATCTTCTTATGCAAACGCATCGGTGGACCTTAGTTGTACAGCTGAAGGTTTTTCTTCTCACTCAATGACTACAATGAAGCAAGAGAATGGAAATTTCACGGTAATTAAAGTTACACATAGCGGACAAAATCACAATAGAGAGACTACGAGATTATACGTTACTAAAAAGAATCCAAATATGATTGGTGAAATAGTTTATGAAGGGGATGCTGAACAACAAGTTCAGGTTGATGTATTTGACAAATTTAAATTTGTTTTAAGAGTGCCTAAAATTATTGAAAACAAAACTGTATTGGCTTACTTAAACGATAAAAATGAAGAATTTGAGAGAATTGAATTTAGATGCGTTCGACCAGACAATAGATAATTTTCCAAAAGTAAATTTTTTTTGAAATTCTTAAAAAGCGCTGATTTCAGCGCTTTTTTATTGCTTCTCAACTTCGTTTTCTGGTTCAACTTTTTGTATAGCTTCAGCCGTTGAAATTTCTCGTCTGTCCCACTTAGGTAGAGCGCTCAATAAAATAGATGACTCCGCTTTGAATTGCTCGAGATGAACTGTAGGCACAGGATCAGCGGATGGGAATTTCTTCTTTAGAGGATCAACATATCTTCCGGCATTGTAAAATTCAAAGTGCAAGTGAGGACCTGTCGATAGACCCGTGTTACCCACATATCCAATGACTTGACCCTGTTTTACTCTTGCTCCAGAGCGAACTCCCTTAGCAAAACCATTTAAATGTTTATAGGCCGTTTGATATTGGGAGTTGTGACGAAGTTTAATGACTTTGCCCCCGCCCCCGGACCATCCTGCGGATACGATGGTGCCATCACCCACAGCACGAATTGGAGTGCCAACTGGTGCTCCATAATCCACGCCAAGATGTGGTCTGCGAGTTTTTAAAATAGGGTGAAATCTACGCATGTTAAACTTAGAAGTTATTCTGCCATAACGAATCGGGCTTTTTAAAAACATTTTTCTCAAAGAAGCACCTTCTGGAGAAAAATATCCCATCTCTTCGCCGTTTAAGCGGAACAGAGTTGCTCGATAAGGTGTTTCGCCGTTCACATACTCAGCCGCCAAGATTGCTCCCCAACCGATGGCTTCACCTTTAACAAGTTTTTGTTCAACCGTCAGTCTCCAGCGATCATTCACTCTAACTTCTCGAGAAAAATCCACTTCCCATGCAAAAATATCTGCAAGTTCAGCAATCAGGTTTGGATCCATCTTAGCTCTTTGAGCCGATTCCCAAAGGCTACTTGTCACAGTTCCTGCGTAAGTCATAATTTTTATATCTACAGGTTCGGTGATTTTTTCAGCGGTCCATGTATCATTAATATTTTTAACGACGAGAGATTCAATTGCAGAAAATCTAAAATGAATACTGGTAAGTTCAAGAGATTCATTTTTTGGAGGTACGTGCTCTGTAATAATCTCTGAGTCGGTTTGGTCACCAGAAATAATCTCCGCATCTGGTGCGGCATCTTTGACTTGATCATTTTTAAAATGAACTTGAAAGCGAATGCCTGGTCTCAATTGAGAAAGATTGGATACGGGTTTTGCGGCCTCAACAATTTGATGAATTGTAATCGCAGGAATATCGAGTTCTCTCAACGTAGTAAACAGCGAAGTGTTGCGTTCTAAAACATGAGGATAGGCTTCTTCCAATGGAATAACGGGAATTGTCTCTGCCTGAATTTTTTCGGGAGAAAGTAGTTGTCCACGCGGGTAAAAGAAAACCCCAAGTGTGAGAAGGGATAAAGCCATGGTGAACCAAAACAAACGATGCATATTTTTTTGTGTTTTCATTGACTAAATTGTAAAGCGAAAGGGACTTGATTGGAAGAATATTGAGCTTTTTTGAGTTGTGATGCGTTATTAGTGCTCCTCGAAGGAGCACTAATTTTTTGAATTTATTTTATTAAATAAGAGCTTTTTTCAGATTTTGATCTAGCTTTTCTAAGAACGGTTCTGTGTTGAGATATTTATCTGCGGGAATTTTGTCTCCATAAATACAAACTGCTAAATCTTTTGTCATGAAACCAGCTTCAACTGTATCAACACAAACTTTTTCAAGAGTTCGCGCAAATTTTACAAGAGCTTCGTTCTTATCTAAATTTCCACGATGTTCTAATCCGCGCGTCCATGCAAAAATCGAAGCGATGGGATTTGTAGAAGTAGGTTTACCTTGTTGGTGTTGTCGATAGTGACGAGTCACTGTTCCGTGAGCAGCTTCTGCTTCCATCGTTTTTCCATCTGGAGTCACAAGCACAGAAGTCATTAATCCGAGAGAACCAAAGCCTTGCGCTACTGTATCCGATTGCACATCACCATCGTAGTTCTTGCAAGCCCAAACAAAGTTTCCATTCCATTTCAATGCCGATGCCACCATGTCATCGATCAAGCGATGTTCATAAGTGATATCTGCCGCTTCGAATTTTGTTTTGAATTCTTTTTGGAAAATGTCTTCGAAGATATCTTTAAATCTACCATCATATTTTTTTAAAATCGTATTTTTAGTTGAAAGATATAAAGGCCATTTTTTTGATAGGGCTTGGTTAAAGCAAGATCTTGCAAAGCCTGAAATTGATTCGTCCGTGTTATACATGGCTAATGCGATACCATCACTTTTAAAGTTGTAAACTTCATGAGAAATTGTTTCGCCGCCATTTTCTGGTTGAAAAGTGATAGTGAGTTTACCTTTGCCCTTAGTTACGAAATCTGTTGCGCGGTATTGATCACCAAAAGCATGACGACCAATGCAAATTGGCGCAGTCCAGTTCGGAACTAATCTAGGAACATTCTTACAGATGATGGGTTCACGGAAAACTGTACCATCAAGAATGTTTCTGATCGTACCGTTTGGTGATTTCCACATTTGCTTTAAGTTGAATTCTTTTACGCGTGCTTCATCCGGAGTGATTGTCGCGCATTTGATACCCACGTTGTATTTTTTGATGGCTTCTGCCGCGTCTACAGTTACTTTATCGCCAGTAGCATCACGATTTTCCATGCCGAGATCATAATATTTAATTTCAATATCAAGATATGGAAGGATTAATTTTTCTTTGATGAATTTCCAGATAATTCTAGTCATTTCATCGCCGTCGAGTTCAACAACGGGATTCGTAACTTTGATTTTAGTCATGATGGGTCCTTTGGTGTTATGTAATTAGATTGCAAATCATAAAATGAACAAAGGATTATGACAAACGAAAATTGTATCCTACACCAATTGTCTAACTGCTTTTGCAAGTTCTCGCATGGATTTTGTTTCTTCATAGCCTCGGCGATGAATCAAGAAAACATCTCTGAAAACACGCTTTATGTTGGTAGGTTGGGGAATTTCCTCTAAATGCAAATGAGATGCTGAATTTTTATTTACTTCTTGTGCAATAAACTCAGGCAAGAAGCACACAGCTGCCCCGCGCTGCGATAATTGAATAGCTGTTTCCATCATTTCAACTCGATATTGAATAGTTCTTTCGAAAAGATGCTCCGGCCACCCATCAAGTCCTTGCATTCCTGAGGGCATTCCTTCCAGAGGAGCAATGGGCGTAATGAACGGTAATTTTTTAACAGAGGTCTCTTTCCAAGAACCTTTAAGTCCAAATATTCCCATACGTATTTTTCCTACTTTTAGAAACTCAATACCAGCTCTAGGAATGGGGATGTAAGTTATTCCAACGTCACTGTGTCCATCAGCAATTAAAGATTCCATTTGGCCCGGTATTGCCTCGCGTATTTCAACATTGTGATTATGAAAATATTTTGAAACGACATCGGCTAAAAAATAAGTCGTAAAAACTTCGAAGCTTACAATCTTGAGCGTGTTTTTTAAAGGTTCTCTGGTTTCCATCAAAGCTTCAATGGCCTTTAAAGTTTCAGGTACTCTTTCATAGAAGCGTCGCCCTCTTTCAGTCAGTTCTAAACCTCGCCCTTTTGGAAGAAATAACTTATATCCAACTTCCTTTTCAAGAACGGCCATGGATTTAGAAAGGCCTCCACCAGAAATACCTAATATTTCGCTCGCCTTAAGAAGGCCGCCGGCTTCAACGATGGTTTTAAATTGGGTCAGTCTCAGTGTTTCCATATTAGAAATATTCTTTTACATCATTTCCATAGAAGAAATCAATAATTTGGATATATTTTATTTTAACAAAACCACTAAGGGGGAAAAAATGAATCTAAAAATATTAATTGTAGGACTGCTACTGGCATCAAGTTCGTATGCCCAACAAAATGATCATCGAGCCATTTACATGGCCCTGAATGTGGAAGAGATAAACACCTCTGAGATTCCATTCGATGGCGTTGTCAAAACAGAGAAGTCTGTTGGAGGATTAACGTGTTATAGAACTCAAGCCGTAGCGCCAACCAACAAAGCTAGATATGCATGTGCTTTCGATAAAATCAGTTTGATGTAAAAAGAGACTGACAAATGGTGGCCTCGGTCAGACTCGAACTGACACGTACTTGCGTACACAGGATTTTGAGTCCAGCGCGTCTACCAATTCCACCACGAGGCCACGAATAGATGAGTCTCTATTGATAATAGAAGCTCTTTTTTGATTCAAGCTTAAAACGAAATTTAGTTATAGTTTTGGACGTATTCTGCCGTTTTTTGAGGCTTTCTAAGAACTCTTTTGCTGGAACTAAGATTTTTGTGCGCAACCGCATAATATTCGGTCTGAGCTCTCTTGATTTTGCGGCTACACATTCTAAAAAAGTTTAAACTTTGTTGAGATGTCGAAGGTTTGAATCATTGCTTTTTTCTTACCCGAAATAGACTTCAGATCGAAGACAAAGTTTTCCTCTGTTAATTCGATTCCTTTGAATCGACCTAAAGGGTGTTGCTCATCACCAATACTTTTTATTACTTTAGCCATGTATGGTCTTAATTGAGATTGTGAAGTTCGTTTAGAGTCTAAACTTAATATAATATTGACGTCCTTATCCGCGAGTAAATCAGTCCAAGTTCCCTTCGCAAACTTTCCTGTAATTTGATAATGTAAATCTATACGGAGATTTTTTTCAGGGTATTCTCTTCTATTAATTTCGATAGTGACATTTTTATCATCAATTTTTTTCATAATTAACTCAGAAAAACCGCTTGCATCCTTTCCTGGAACTTTATTGGCAGTTATTTTTTTTCCAGACCTCTTATTCGTTTCATTAACCTTCTGCTGTAAGAAAGTAACGTTTGCAGAATTTTGTTCAAATACGATTTCCTCTTTATGGTCCAATATAGCGTTATAAACAAATTTTCCTTCTGGAGAAGTAATGAGTTTTGCTTCTCTAGTTATTGCTGAAGATGTAGAGCTAATTAAAGCTACGGCCATTGTTATAGATAAGTATTTAATAAGTTCATTCATGTTAAAAGCCATAAGTGTCTCCTCTTCATAGCTTTGACCTACTAGTACAAGAGTTGTTCCATTCAAAATAACAATAATTGGATCTGAAATCTAAATTTTGATTTGGGTTGTTTTTTTTACAGGAGATATTGGGACCATGGCCAAAGTGACTCTTACAAAATGAGGTATATCTTTGATAGAGATATTCGGCGCAAAAAAAAAGCCCCGGTTAGGGGGCTTATGAGGTCATGCTTGCTAATCTGAAAACAGAACTAAGGGGGGAGGGATGTCCGAATTCAATTTAGCAAGCAGGTTATCCTTAAGCAATCACTGTGCCATCTCTACGTGGCTTAAAATGTCTAAGACATTCATTTTTATGTAAGAGATTCATGATGAGTGAAGAAAAGTCATAATAGTGAGCCGCACCTTTACCAAAGACTCGCGTTAATACGACGCAAACCTTTGGAAAAGGTGCGGCTCACCTTTTACCCAAAAATGCGCGGGTGGCGGCCCTCAACGTCACTCGTGGGTAAAAATTACATCTTTATAGGTGTCTAAAATATAAACAATACTAGTGATATTAATAACTTATGCAATTTTAAATTATATACAACGCGAGGCATAACAATTGCTCATATAGGCTGAGTTAGGATTGGAATTAAAAATATTAAACGAGGACTTATTTATGAAAATGAAGTTTGTAGTTGGGTTAGCAGTTAGTGCTTTAAGCCTATCAGCCTTTGCCCAAGGTTCAGTAGAGAACCAAGCCATTATCGAAGTTGTGAATGATCCAGCTCCGGCTGCGTCGGCGAAAGATTTATCTCAAGCCAACTCACAGTCACAAACCGTGACTACGACAACAACGTTACAGCCGATTGTTCAAAATCAACCGGTTATCACGCAACAACAACCTACTATATATGTACAAAAGCAGGAGTCGGCAGTTGTTGAAGCCTCACCACTCAGTGAATCTGCTGCTGATAAGTTAAGAAAGCAGAGAATCGAGATGGAACAACAAACTGAATCTAAGATTGTTGAAAAACTCGAAGAAGCTAGAATGAAGGCTGAGCAAGAGAGAGCTAATAAGCTTTTAACTGGCTTAGAAGAAAAGAAAGAAGAGAAAAAAGAAGAAGTTATGGCTCCTGTAGTAGCGCCAGTGGTTGTTGCTCCACAAGCTATTCAAGTGGTTGAGCCAGTGATCGTTCAAGAAGTTAAGCCTGAACCAGCTGTAGAAGTTAAAACGGAACTGGCTAAATTGGACGAAGAAGAAAAGAAATCCTCACACCGTTTATTCGTTGGGGCTGATGCAGGTTTTGTATCTTACCCGGCTGACAATATCAAGACAACAGGAGCTGCAGGTTTTACTGTAGGTTCAGTGATCGATGAGAAGTATATCGTTGAAGGTGGCTTCCTTTACTCAAAAGGTGATATTGAAAGCGTTGTTAGAGACTATATTTATGGTATGTTCCCAACAATCATCGAGATGGAACAATACAACTTCTCGGGTGCATTTAAATATAGAATTTTAAAAACAAGACTCTCTCCATATGTGGGCGGATCTTTATCTTATACATATAGAAATTATGAAGACAGACAGTCTAATGAAATCACTTACGGTTACCCAGCTCTTGAGAGCAGCTCATGGGCGATTGATTTAGGTTTAATCGTTGGTGCGGATATCAGATTGACGGATTCATTCACAATCGGTGCAGACTTGAAGTATGTAATGAACGTTGCATACGACACAAATTCAAATGGTCGTTACGAGACATCGCAAATGTATGATGATTTCTACACTGATCCAGTTGAAGAATTAGGATACTATAACTTCCTAATCAACGCGAAATTTACTTTCTAAGAGAGTTTTCGTGTGACCCGGTGCCCTTGGATCGACTGAAGGCGCCTAATATATTAAATAGTGAAACTTTGGGACATATATAAATCTTCCGGTACGTTAGCTCTTGATTTATATATGTCTTTTTTTTATTGTAAATATATGAACCATAGAATTATGAAACTTCTAATCTTCGTTTTTACAATCTTTTCTATCTCTGCTCATTCCAAATCATTCTCTTCTGAAGTTGTTGCAAAGATCGGCAGAGATGTCGTTACCAGCAGAAAGGTCATCGCTGATACAATCTTAGAAGGTCAGTGGATCAAATCCGCAACCGGCGCAAAGAATACATCTACGCAAAGCGATGAATTCAACAGCGATCTCAATCGGTATCTTATGGAGAGAGTAGTATACTTAGAATCCAAATCTTTTTCTCTGATAAATGTGACGCCATCAGAAGTAGAGAAATCAAAAAAGTCTGTTCTCAATAGAATCAAAAACTCAAGCTCTGCCTCCATATGGGCAGAATTAGCGCTTACTCAAGAAGAGATAGGAGAGCTTATGAAGCAAAAAATTTCTTCACAAAAATTTATTGAATTCAAATCCAAGGCCTCCTATGTCCCTGTGACAGAGGCTGAAGCTTTCAATTACTACAATAACAATAAAGACAAATATGACGGTAAGGAATACAAATCCATAAAGGAAGGTCTTAAAAAGAGCCTTGCAAAACTTCAAGCGGAGCAACGTTTAGAAGCTTGGTATGATATCTTAAAGAAAAAGTATGATGTTACAAAAACCATCAGTTATATTGCGCCAGAATGATTTTTAAGCAGCTCAATTCCTCGCACATTTTAGAGGTAGAAAATATTTTAAAGAGTCATGAGTCTATGGACTTTGAACGCTTTGGTTTGAGATTGAGTGCTGCTCAAATAGAATATTCACTTTCAAAAGATATTTGTTTTGGTTTTTTTGATGGAGATAAGTTGCTGGCATTTATTTTGGGTAGAAAAGTTGATCAGGAGATTTTTGAAATTGATATGACGATGACAAATAAAGCGGATCTTAAAAAAGGCCACATGGAAAAATTTTTTAAAGAAATGATCATGCATTTAAAAAATAATGGTGTTTTTTATAAGATTTGGCTAGAAGTTCATGAGGAAAATAACCCGGCCTTGAGTTTTTATAAAAAAATGGGATTTACCCAAAACTCCGCACGTTCCAAGTATTATCCCGATGGCAAGGCGGCAATTCTTATGACTTTAATCCTCTAAGTGGATTTAATTCGTTTTGAGGGTGTTATGACCGTTTGTTCACTTTAAGAAATAGCGATCAAAAGGTTGATTTTAAAAGCTATTTTTGCTATTTAATACCTCAATTAGACATTTTCTTATGATTGGCGTTGATTCAACAGCTAAACATTAGCAAAAAATGGGCTTCGTAAGGGCCCATTTTTTTTTGGTCAAAGCGATCATTTAAATGAAATGTGCATTAAGAGTGGAGTCTTTAGGGAGATCCAGAGATGTTACAGAATTTGCCCAAAATGAAAGAGCTAGCAAAAGAAATTTGCAAGGAGCAAGGTTGCGAACTTTATGATTTAGATTTTTCTCCGGGTTCCAAAGGCGAAGGCCGTAGACTTTTAGTTTACGTTGAAAAAAGCGGCGGAGTGAATTTGGAAGACTGCGAACGTGTTTCAAAAGGTTTGAGCGAAATTCTTGATGCCAATGATTTAATTCCAGACGGCGAATACGCATTAGAAGTTTCAAGTCCGGGATTAGAAAGACCACTTAAGGACAAGTGGCACTTTGAAGCTGTAGTTGGCCAAAAGATTTTTGTTCATAGCACAGAATCAATGGATCCATCTGCCAGTGTTCCTAGATATAAGGTCACGGGCACTTTAGAAAAGGTCAGCGAAAGTGTAGAAGACAGCGAAATCACAGTGAAAGCCGATGGCAAAGATTTTGTGATTTCAATTATTAATGTAAAAAAATCTAACGTGATCTTTGATTACGATAGTATTAAAAAGCAGAAAAAGAATTAATACGAACGGGAGTGCTAGAATGGCAACAGACAGTTTTTCAGGTTTAGGCCGCATGATCGAACAAATTGGTAAAGAAAAAGGAATCGGTAAACAAGTAGTTATCGATGCAATCATTCAAGGTATGCTTACAGCTGCTAAGAAGAAGTACGGAACTTACAGAGAAATCGAAGCTCAGTACAACGAAGAAGCTGGTGAAGTAGAACTTTTCCAATTTAAAGAAGTTGTCGAAAAAGAAAAATTCGTAGATGAAGAAGTAGAAATCACAGAAGAAGACGCTCACGAAATGGATCCAGATGCCGTGATTGGTGACTTCATCGGGTTAAAATTAGAAACAAAAGATTTAGGTCGTATCGCTGCTCAAACAGCTAGACAGATCATCACACAACAAGTTCGTGATGCAGAAAGAGAAATCATCTTCGCTGAATTCGAAAACAGAAAAGGTGAAATCGCTTCTGGTATCGTAAGACGTGTTGAGAGATCGGCAATCGTTGTGGATCTCGGTAGAACAGAAGCTTACATTCCAATCAGAGAACAATTGCCGGGAGAAAACTACAAGCCGGGTGATAGAGTTCAAGGTTACATCGCAGATGTGCGCCAAACTACAAAAGGCCCTCAGATCATCATGTCACGTGCCGATGAGAGATACCTTGTTAAATTATTTGAACTTGAAGTTCCAGAAATCGCAGACGGTGTTATCGAAATTAAATCTGCGGCTCGTGAACCAGGTTCAAGAGCTAAGATCGCGGTATTCACGAACGACGCATCTATCGATCCAGTTGGATCTTGCGTTGGTATGAAAGGTTCGCGCGTTCAGAACATCGTTCAAGAATTACAAGGTGAGAAAATCGATATCGTTCTTTGGGACGAAGATGTTACAAGATTCGTATCGAACGCTTTAGCTCCGGCTGAAGTTTCAAGAATCATTGTTCACGATTCAAATAAGAAAATGGAAGTTGTAGTTCCTGACAACCAATTGAGCTTAGCAATTGGTAAAAAAGGTCAGAACGTACGTTTAGCTGCAAAACTTTCTGGATGGAAAATTGATATCGTTTCTGAAAATGCTCTGGCTCAAAAAACAGCAGCTGCAATCTTCAACTTGATGTTGATTCCTGGACTTACAGATACTCAAGCGCAAAACATTTACCAAGCTGGTTTCGTTTCATTCCAAGATATCGCTGATGCTGCTGTCGCAGAACTTCAAGTGATTCCTGGCTTTGATAAGGACACAGTTGCTGAAAAATTATTGAAAGATTCTCAAGGCTTATTGAAAAAATACGAAGATTCTGGCGAGGCAATTCCTGCGGCACCAGTTTCAACGGAAGGTTCAAAGGAAGTTGTATCTCAAATGGCAAAATCTTCTGCAGACCAACGTTTGAAAGAAGAATTGGCAGCATTAGAAAAAAATGGATCGACGAAAGAAAAGAATTAATTAAGAAAAATCGGTTATCGTTTGCATTCAGCAAGCGATGCATCCGGAGGAGCAATACTTGTCGCAACTTAGATTATACGAATTCGCAAAAGAAATTGGCGTAGAAACGCTAATGCTTATGGATAAACTCAAGACTTGGAAAATTCCAGTGAAGAGTCATATGGCTACATTGGACGATGACACAATTGAGCTTATTAAGGCCAAGCTCGATGAAGAGAGTAGGCCGAAAGCGGGAGCAACAAAAAAAGTTGCGAAGAAGAAAGTTGCCAAAAAAGCGACCACAGCAAAAGAAGCCGCCCCAGCGGTAAAAAAGAAAGTCACAGCAACAAAATCAACTGGTGGAATTGTTAAAAAAGTTGCAGAGAAGAAAACAGTTCTTAGACGTAAAGTTGATGAACAAGCTCTCGCAGAAGAAAGAGCGGCGGCGGAAGCGGCAAAAGCGGAAGAGAAAGCTGCTCAAAGCACGGCAGAAGATCAGGTTGTTGAGGGCGCAGTAGAAGCGGCATCTTCTCAAGCTGAGCCAGTAAAAGCTAGAGATCGCGGAAATATCATTGGTAGAATGGATCTTGCTAAGCTTAAACCTCAGCAGAGACCTTCTTACAATCAAGGTGATCGCGGTAGCAGTCAAGGCAGCGGAATGAATTCGCCAACTTCGATCAGTGGCGGAAATACTAGAAATTTAAGAACCGGTTTTATTTCGGCTCCTATGGATCCTTACATGGAAGCGGACTTCGAAGCTCGTAAGAAGAAATTAGAAGAAGAAGAGCTCGAAAAAGAACGTAAGAAAAAAGCTAAAGCGGAAGAAGCTGTCGCGACTACATTTACGGCTACAGAATACCGTAAGCGTGAAGTGATCTTCCAACCAAAAAAGAAAAAAGCTCCAACTAAAGAAGCAAAGAAAACTCAAATTACAACACCAGCGGCTCATAAAAGAGTTTTAAAAATTGAAAACAAAATTAGACTGACTGATTTTGCGCAAGAATTGGGTATTAAGACTGCACCATTGGTTTCTCGCCTTATGAAAGAAGGTATGATGGTCACTCCAAATTCAGAATTGGATTTTGATACAGTGGCTATCATTGCACCAGAATATGGTTTTGAGGTGCAAAACATATACAAGTCTGCTGAAGACATCTTAAAAGATGTTGCCGAAACATCGGCACCTGCTGACATGATTGTGAGAATCCCAGTCGTGACAGTTATGGGTCACGTAGATCATGGTAAAACAAGCTTATTAGATGCAATTAGAAAAGCAGATGTAGCTGCCGGTGAAGCGGGTGGTATCACTCAGCATATTGGTGCTTACAAAGTAACTCTAGAAGACGGAAAACAAATCACGTTCATCGATACTCCAGGTCACGCGGCCTTCACTGCAATGAGAGCCCGTGGCGCTAACGTTACGGATATCGTTGTGTTGGTTGTTTCAGCTGATGATGGTGTAATGCCTCAAACAGTAGAAGCATTGAACCACGCGAAGAGCGCAGGCGTTCCGATCATCGTTGCAATGAACAAGATCGACAAACCTTCGGCAAATCCAGAAAAAATTAAACAACAATTATCAGAATACGAATTACTTCCTGAAGAATGGGGTGGAACAACAATTTTCCAAGCCGTATCCGCTCTTAAAAAAGATGGTATCAAGGAATTGTTAGAGCACATCCTTCTCGTCGCCGAAGTTCAAGAATTAAAAGGCGATCCAAATCGCGCAGCCAGTGGAGTAGTGATTGAGTCTCGTATGGATAAAGGACGTGGCGTAGTTGCGACTGTTCTTGTGAAGAATGGAACTTTGAAAGCTACTCAATATATGGTTGCTGGGGGATCATTTGGCCGTGTTCGTATGATGACGAATGAAAAAGGTCAAAAATTAGAATCTGCAGGACCAGGCGAACCAGTTGAAGTTCTTGGTTTAGATAAAGTTCCTTTGGCAGGAGATTTATTCGACGTAGTTGCTTCAGAAAAAATGGCTGAAGAAGTTGCGAAGAAACGTCAAGAGCAAGGAAATGAATTAAAAGAAACTCCAAATTCAAAAATGACTTTGGAAAGCATCTTCTCAAAGATTCAAACAGGTAACGTAAAAGAACTTCCCATCATTCTTAAGGCAGACGTTGCGGGTAGTGCCGAGGCTGTAAAAGCAATGTTAGAAAAGACATCAACCGATGAAGTGAAAGTAAGAATTCTTCACACGGGAGTGGGTGGAATTACGGAATCTGACGTTCTTTTAGCTCAGACTTCTACAGGATTAGTAATTGGATTTAACGTTAGACCAGACGGCGGCGCTCAAAGCCTCGCAAAACAAAGAGGAATTGAGATTAAAACCTACTCGATCATCTATGAATTGGTAGATGACATTAAGAAAGCTCTTTCTGGATTGTTAGAACCTGAATATAAAGAAGTTATTCTTGGTTCAGCAGAAGTTCGTCAAACTATCACTGTTCCTAAGATCGGTATGATTGCTGGTAGCCATGTGAAAGACGGAAAAATCACTAGAAACTCAAGTGTTCGTCTCATTAGAGAAGGTCGCGTGATCTACGAAGGAAAATTATCTTCATTGAAACGTTTCAAAGACGATGCGAGAGAAGTTGCTGCGGGTTATGAGTGTGGTATTGGAATCGAAAACTACAACGACCTTAAAGTGGGCGACGTTATCGAAGCGTTTGAGAAACAAACAATCGCAAGATCGATTTAGCCGAATTTATTCTAAAGATAGGACAAGAGTGGAAGAGAAAAAGCCAGACATCAACAAGCGAGTTCAAAGGGTGGAGAGAGAACTTAGAGATATTATCTCTAATTATATGATCACCCAAATTGGCTCGGAGATTGAGGGCCTGGCTTCTATTACGCGTGTGATTGTGACGAGAGATCTAAGATCTGCACGCGTTCTTGTTTACAATCAAGCGGGTGAGAAAATAGCCAAGCAGAACGCCGACGTTTTGCAATCGCATGCTCACCAAATCAATCAGCAAGTTAACGATCAAATCAGAATGAAATACACTCCGAAAATCACTTTCTTAGTCGATACAAAGTTTGATGAAGCCATGAAAGTGGAAGAAAAACTTAGACTCTTAGAGCTCGAGCGTAGAGACCTAAAACGCTTAGAAGATGAAAAGAAATCTACAACTGATGACGAATAACCCTATCAACGGTATCTGCTTAGTGAACAAACCTTCAGGGATCACTAGCCATGATGTCGTTTACAAAGCGAGAAAGATATTTAAGACTAAAGCCATTGGTCACACAGGAACCCTTGATCCTTTGGCGTCTGGACTTTTAATTCTGACTATCGAAAATGCCAACAAACTTTCGAACTACCTTATGGATGGCGAAAAAGGTTATGAAGCGCAAATTAAAATTGGAATCGAAACCGACACTTTCGACCGCACCGGAAAAACCATTTCAGAAAAAGATTTTTCAAAAATCACTGAAGACAAATTAAAATCAGAAATTTTAAATCTCCAGGGAAAATTAACTCTCAAAGTTCCTTCATTTTCCGCAGTGAAAGTGGATGGAAAAAAACTTTATGAGTTAGCAAGAAACAATGAAGAAGTTCCTGTCGTAATACGTGAAATGGATTTTCATGGAGTTGAAATTATAAAAATGGATCTTCCATTTGTTACAGTAAATTTTAAATGTTCTAAGGGTGCCTATGTCAGATCTTGGATCCAGGAATTGGGTCAAAAATTAGGGACCGGCGCTACGATGTGGGAGCTCAAAAGGGACTTCAATGCGCCCTATGAAATCTCTCAAAGTATAGAGCTAGAAGGGAATACTTTAGAGGAGATTTTAGCCTCGGATGCCTTTATTCCCTTTGAAAAAACTTTAAGCAATTGGCCAAGATTAACGGTCAACGAGAAGGAGCTTGGTCTCTTAAAAAACGGCTGTTTAGCCCGAAGTTTAGAGAACACGGCTTTAAAAGCAATTAAAGCGACAGAGACCTTACCGAAGGGCATTTTTATCGTCGATCCTGAGACTGAAAAAGTGATCTCATTTCTTGAAGTTTTGGGTCCTTTTCAGATCAAAATCAAAAAGGTTTTTGTCGTGGACTCAAACCTTGACTCATCCCAGAAACAAGAATAGTTTTGACGACTTAAACCGCTCTATGGACCGATTTTGCCGTCGACCAAACAGGGCCCCCGGAAGCAATTTCGCTTACGGCGACCTAATGAAAAATTAGGATAAAGGAGATCACATGGCATTAACTACAGAAGCTAAAAAGAAAATCGTAAAGACTCATCAAAGAGGCGATCTTGATACTGGTTCATCAGAAGTTCAAGTTGCTTTGATCACGACAAGAATCTTAGAACTAACTGAGCATTTCAAAATTCACAAAAAAGACGTTCACGGAAAACGTGGTCTTATCAAGTTAGTTAACCAAAGAAGAAAACTTCTAGATTATTTAAAAAGAACAGATCTTAAAAAATACGCTTCTCTCATTAAAGTTCTTGAGATCAGAAAATAATTATTTTCTTTCGCAATCGTTCTTAGCGCTCTCTCCAGAGAGCGCTGTAAGTGACCTCTCCACAGAGAGCACTGCGACTAACCGAAAAATGTCGGCCTAAAATTTTTTAGGCCAAAAAAGAATCTAGTGCTCCCAAAATTAGCGGGCGCTGAATAAAATAGGACTCTCCAAGAGAGAGTGCTGAAAACAGGGAAAAACTAATGACTAAAATTATATCAACAGCAAAAGTTGGCGATAACACAATCACTCTAGAAACAGGAAGATTAGCAAAACAAGCAGACGCTTCAGTTCTTGCAACATGTGGTAATAACATGGTTCTTGTAACCGTTTGTTCTTCAAGAAAAGAAACGGACTTTGATTTTTTTCCATTAACAATCGAATTCCAAGAAAAATTCTATGCAACTGGTAAAATCCCAGGTGGTTACTTCAAAAGAGAAGCAAGACCTACGGAACTCGCAATTTTATCTGCAAGATTAATGGATAGACCTTTGCGTCCGATGTTCCCAGAAGGTTACAACTTTGAAACACAAGTTGTAACAACTGTACTTAGCTCGGATGGTTTATTCCCAGTTGACGTATTGGCAGGAGCGGCGGCTTCAGCAGCTATTCATATCAGTAACATTCCATTCAACGGTCCAACTGCTTGTGTAAAAGTAGGTCGTATCGATGGACAGTTTGTTGCCAACCCTTCGCCTAAACAATTATTAACTTCAGACATGGAAATCACAGTTGCAGGATCTAAAAATGGTCTTTTGATGGTTGAAGGCGAAAGCAAATTCGTTTCTGAAAAAGATGTATTGGCTGCTTTAAAATTCGGTCACGAAGCTTTAACTCCAATTTTCAATGCACAAAATGAATTGAGAGAAAAAACTGGTTCAGTTGCAAAAAGAGATTTCACTCCTAAAGCAATGGATGCAGATTTAAAAACACAATTAGAAACTTTCTTAAAACCAAAAATCGAAGCTGCTTTAAACATCAAAGACAAAGGCGACAGATACGCTGCTGGCGATGCTGCTGCAAAAGAAGCAAAAGAAAAATTCGCTGCAGGTCTTGATAAAGCAGATGCTGAAGCAAGAAAGAAAGACATTGGTAAAACAATTGAAGATTTAAAATACCGTGTAGCTAGATCAATGATCTTGGATAAAGGTGTGAGAATCGATGGTCGTAACACGACAACGGTTCGTCCAATCGCTTGTGAAGTAGGATTACTTCCAAGAGCCCATGGTTCAGGATTATTCACTCGTGGCGAGACGCAAGTTTTAGGCACAGTGACTCTTGGAACTGGAACTGATGAACAAACTATCGATGCATTAAACGGAAATATCACTAAGAGATTCATGCTTCACTACAACTTCCCTCCATATAGCGTTGGTGAAGTAGGTCGTATGACAGGAACTAGCAGACGTGAAATTGGTCACGGATACTTGGCTGAAAGATCTCTTGCTGCGATCATTCCTGCACAAGATAAATTCCCATACACAATTAGAGTTGTGAGTGAAGTTTTAGAATCTAATGGTTCAAGCTCAATGGGTACAGTGTGTTCAGGTTTACTTGCTCTTTTAGATGCTGGTGTTCCTGTAACTGGTAACGTTGCAGGTGTTGCAATGGGACTTATTAAAGAAGGCGAGAAATTCGCAGTTCTTACAGACATCCTTGGCGATGAAGATCACCTTGGTGATATGGACTTCAAAGTTGCTGGTACTAAAGAAGGTATCACAGCTCTTCAAATGGATATTAAAATTGACTCAGTAAGTTTCGCAGTTATGGAGCAAGCTCTTTCGCAAGCGAGAGACGGCAGAAATCATATTCTAGCTGAAATGGAAAAAGTAATGAATACATCTCGCGGAGAGCTTTCTGAATTCGCACCACGTATCGAGACGATCGTAGTTCGTCCAGAGAAAGTTCGTGAAGTTATCGGGCCCGGAGGAAAAGTTATTAAAGACATCATCGCTAAGACTGGCGCTAAGGTGGACATCGGTGAAGACGGAACTGTTCAAGTTTCATCGACATCGCCTGAAGCTAGAAAAGCAGCCGTAGCGATGATTAAGGCTATCTGTGACGGACCGGAAATTGGAAAGACATACTCTGGAACTGTGAAAAAGATCGTAGACTTCGGGGCGTTCGTAGAGGTTCTTCCGAACACTGAAGGCTTGTTACATATCTCTGAAATTTCTCACGATAGACTTCGCCATGCTTCTGAAGTGTTAAAAGAAGGCGATAAAATTGATGTTAAAGTTTTAGATGTGGACAGAGCTGGAAGAATTAAACTTTCTAAAAAAGCTCTAGTCGAAAAGCTCAATTAAAGAATGACAACAGCTCAGTTTAAGAAGACGACTCTTGCGAATGGAATAAGAGTCGTCACCGAAAAACATCCTACGACTTCGGCCATCTCTGCTGGTATATGGATCTGCGCTGGCTCTCGAGACGAAAAAAAAGAATTCATGGGTATGTCGCATCTTCTTGAACATTTGGTGTTTAAAGGTACGAAGAAAAGATCGGCATATCAATTGGCGCAAATTATGGAATCCAGGGGCGGGGACTTGAATGCGTTCACCACTCGGGAATCCATTTGTTTTTACGCTACAACTCTCAAAAAAGACTTAAAATTAAATTTAGATGTGTTGATGGATCTCACTTGCAACGCAACTTTTCCAATTAAGGAATTCGATAAAGAAAAGAGCGTTATTCAGCAAGAGATCTCGATGTATTTTGATAGCCATGAAGAATATGTTTTTGATTTATTTTCAGAGCAAGCTTACCGCGGTCATCCGATGGGTTGGTCAATTCTGGGGACAACAGAAACTGTGGGTGGAATCTCTAGAAAAAACGTACAAGATTTCTATAAAAAAATGTTTCGGGGTGAAAATATCATCGTGAGCGTTTGCGGCGCCGTTGAACATGAAGATGTTTTAAAAATTATCGCACCAATTCTAGGAAAAATTGAAAAAAGACCTCCAACATTAAAAAGAAAAAAACCAAAGTTCTATCCATTCAAACAAAATTTTTACCGAGAGATCGAACAAGCCCATATCCTTATGGGATTCGAAGCGCCAGGCCTAAGGCACAATTTAAGATTTGCATCTTTTATCGTGAATACTGCTTTGGGTGGAGGCATGACTTCGATTCTTTTTCAAAAGATCAGAGAGAAGAAAGGCCTTGCCTACACTGTATACAGCACTGTTTCTAATGCGACAGATTCTGGTTTGACTTTGATTTATGCGGGAACTGATCCAGAGAATAAAGATCAAGTTACAGACATTATATATTCAGAAATCCAAAAACTTAAACGCGATGGGTTCAACAAAAGATTATTGGAGCGTTATAAGACTCAAATTAAAGGATTTTTAATCCTCAATGATGACGATCTTGAATCTCGAATGAATTCTCTTTGCTTAAATGAGATGGTTTTTGGTAAATATCGTACAACGGATGATATCTTGAAAGCGATCGATGACGTTCAAGTGAAAGACATCGATCAATTTATGAATGAATTCGTAACGCCTTCAAAAATGGCGACTCTTACAATGAGTCCTAAGTAGGTTGTAGAAATAAACCAAGGGGAAAATATGCAACAAATACCACTTCAAATTATGAAACTTGCACACTTCAGAGGTGACCTTCCTAAATACGAAACCGGTTTAGCAAGTGGCTTTGATGTGAGAGCACAGCTTGATAAAAGTGTAGTTCTAAAAAGCGGTGAGAGGGCGTTGATCCCAACAGGGTTATCATTCGCTATCCCAGATGGTTTTGAAATTCAAGCGCGTCCAAGAAGCGGTCTCGCAATCAAAAAAGGCATTTCACTCGTCAACACACCAGGCACTATCGATGCTGATTACCGTGGTGAAGTAAAAATCATCGTGATCAATCTTGGCCAAGAAGATGTGGAGATTGCCGATCAAGAAAGAATCGCTCAATTGGTTCTTTGCCCCGTGGTACAAGCCAAGTTTCAAGTCGTAGAATCATTGGATTCAACTACTCGCGGAGCTGGTGGATTTGGTTCTACTGGGGTTTAGTTCTTTAGACTTACTAAAATATCTTGCCAAGGTAACTTCTCTCATCTAGAAACAACAAGTGTATGGAAAATCATACACTCTGTGTTTTATCATAAAATAAAACTGTAATTTTAATTGGAATCTCCCTCGCTCAATTTTTGAAGGAGAAGAATTCTTGCGTTAAGTTCATTTATCAATTTATGCTCTGATTGCATATTCATCTCAATAGGATTTACTTTGGCCCAAGCTTTAAAATTAGTAATTAAATTTTTTAGTATACTTGGGATTTCAGTATTGCTTTGATTTTCATTTAAAATTTTAGAAGTTGTTGCAACATAATTTTTAAGAAATGCTTTTTGTAAGTTTTCGGAAGGTCGTCGAGATTTATAATAAATAAAATTTTGTAAATAGTCTGATAAACCTGATAAATTAATTAATTTTGGAAGATCTTTAAGTCGTGATAAGCTATGTTCAAATAAATCTTTATTGGCTACATTCATAATTACGACTAGATTTCCTGTTCCTACATCTAAAGATGATACGAATTTTCCAATAATATCTTCCATAAATTGTTTTGCAATTTGCTTTTCATTGGGACTTAAAAGAGGATCAGTTTCTAGTCTGGAATTTAATTCTAAAATAAATTGAGCCGTTTTTCGAGCGGGCATAATTAAATTATTTTGTAAAAGAATAGATAAAGTATGATAGCTGATGTCGTGGATTGCGAGATTGCCTGATTTTGCAAGTGGCAAACGCGCCTCATAGGCGAATCGTTGTAAGTACTCTAAATCACTTAAAAGTTTATCGCCTGTTTCATAAAACATAATTCTAATGACTTCTTGTCTGTTCATATTTAATTTTATATTCATTCTACGAATATAAGAATTGAAAGCCTCTGCTGAGGGTGCCGTCATTTGATTTTCTGATATGGAGCGGAATCCAAATTTTTGCGCTACTTTTGGTCCCAAGATCATGGAGAAAGTTCGAGGATCGCCCTGTAAATCATTTCTACCTTCCTTATATTCAGACCTCCAAGGTAAAAAATTTATTTTTTCCAAAATATAAATTGAATTTCCATTCTCATCTGCCGTGCTGTCTTTAATTGTCACTGTGGGGGCAAGATTTAAAAATGCGTTACGGTATCTGGCTTCGAGGTCTGAAGTTTTATATTGACTGGGTAGTTTAGTCGTTGGAGATTTAAAATCAGGAAGTTTAAAAGCAGAGGGCGCAGATTTGTTAAACAACTGACTGCAAGTTTGCTCAGCCTTGGTCTGTAAAGCTAATAGAATTACTAAAATACCAAGAAAAATTCTCATGTATATAAACAATGAAAATTACATGCCATCCATTGCTTTAAAAATTATAAAATGTTGCTGTCTAATTTTTGATTCACGTCACAAAATTACCCACAACTAACAAAAGATGTGGGTAATAGTAAGTATAGTTGGGAGCTTTTTTGTTTTCAAGAATTTTTAATTGTAAACTGAAAAACTAAAACTCATTCAGTTGTTTTTGGATATCGTCGATGGATTCGGTTTTTTCGATTTCCGTGCCTTCGTTCACTTTGTTTTTGAATTCCAAAGTATTCTTAGACTGATAAATCTGTTGGAAAACCCACATAAAGAAATAAATAGCATAGAGAGCGCCAAAGATTCGGATCATTTTCTTTTTTGGTAGCTGGAAATTTTCCACAAAGCCTACGGTGAGCAATGCTGTTGTCGCTGCAAAACCTATGAGTTCTATAGGCGCAATCCAAAACTTCACTATTCTTAAAATCAAGAAAGGTACGTGAGATAAAAATACAATCGTATAAAGTTTTAGAAAATTTGTTTCCGTATTGAAAAAAATCAAAAATAGAAAATAGAAAAAACCTGCACCCAAGAATGTAGTAAGGAAACTTGAAAGTGGGAAGATAAAAATTCCCCTAAAGATAATCAAACTGTCTTGTGAAAAGAAATCCGAAATGATCCCAATGAGTAGGCTAAGGCAAAGTTGAATAACTAAAACAGTGAGCCAATCCCAATTTGGAATATTTTTGATAGCAACTAAAGGATTTTTAAAATACGAAAGAAAGTATTTTACGGCTTCGCTGAATTTCTGTTTTGGATTGATGCTATCCACCTAGTTGATCCTCTTACACTAAGAGTAAGTTGGTTTTAGGTGGAATGACAACTATTAAAAATGGCCGTCGACTTTGAATGCTAAATCTAAAGCACCTTTTTCAGGTGAAGCGCTAGACATTGAATTTTTGTATGAGAGTTCTGTTATGAAGCTTAATTTTTTACCCAATTTTGCCTCGCCACCTACCAATAACTGCGCAACTGGGTTGGTGTATTCTGTGGATCCATTTTCTGGATCTCTAATATCAAAATAACGTACGCCCAAACCAGCGCCACCACGAAGTGCCACGATTCTATTCAAGTGATGTCTGTAGTAAGTTTTAAGATCAAATTCTTTAAGACTGTACTTATAAGAATCTTTGCTGACGGAATTGTAATTGATAAGACCTACTTCTGTTACAACATTTGGAGAGAAGAGATCAATCCCTAGAGATATCTGAAATCCCTGAAGGGTTACCTTGCCGGGATTGTTTCCGTTGGATCTTAAATCAATGAGTGTATTTGTCATACCAAAACCTGCATGAAGTTTCATTGAATCCAAATCGATAAGATCTTCGCTTCTTCTTCCAGTTGTACGACTAGATAAATCGCCAACGATGGAGTCGTAGTCTTCGTAAGAATTGTAATCTTCTTCATCATAAGCAAAGGCAGTACCGGCAGAAATAATGAGAGAAAGGCCCAGTATGAGAGCGCTTAAAAAAGTAATGGATAATGCTTTCATTTTTATAATCCCATGTATGCACCGAGAGCTTTAAGGGCATCGGTATGGTTACTGTACTCTTAGATTAGACCATGAACGAAGGATGTCGGGTACATTGTATAAGCAGTACTGGACTTAAAGATGGCCGGTGTTGAAAAGATACCTTTGCCTGTGAGAGAATATAAGTCATGAGCTTCATTAAAAAATCAAACAAAAAATTCTTTTGCGCCTTCTGTAAGTCGCCTAGAACGATGAATATGCAAAAGCACGTTCAGTTGTTTGAGATTTCGATTTCTCTCGCGGGGAGTTTGCTGTTGATGCTTGTGTTCTTTCAAGGTTTTGATTCCAAAGTTCTAATATTATTTGGAATTCTCCTCTCAATTTTTGAATTTTTTGTGCAATTGAAATTTCGTTTAGGAATGGCTTGCTCTCAATGTGGTTTTGATCCATTGCTCTACATGAAGTCCAAAGACAAGGCTTGCGCTCTAGTTAAAACCCATCTTGAATCTCGCAAGAATAATCCAGCTGTATACATGAGTTCTCGTCCTGCTTTGGATTTACCAGTTATCACAAATCGCAAAGACAACCTCGGAAGAAATAAAAGAGTGGTCGTCAGATCCCATGTTGCTAAAAATCTAGACCTAAAAATGTAAATCCCTTCAAATTTAGACTAAAAAAACGCAATACCTTTGTCTGGTTTTTCTCAAGCTGAGACAAAGATTCACCGAAGAGAGAGGATATATAACATGGAGGTTATAATGTCTTCTTATAATAATCTTAAACAGTCTATTGAAGCTTTTGAATCGGATTCTTCAGCGCAAGATGAGTTATCAAAAATCGATGAAGCATTTCAAAAAATTGTATCCGGAAATCAGACGGATCTTATTAAAAGTTTAGATTTGATCGAAGATTTTTTATTAAAAACACTTAATGATTCACTGATTCCGTTGAAAAAATCTGCGTAAAGAATAGAATAACAAGATGAGATCAACTGCTTTGATTTTTTTATTACACCTATTGGTACTCGGTGGATTTGAGTTTGCGCATGCTGCTCAATCCGCAACCGTTGTGACAGACGGTGCGATGGTGTATAAAAAAGGAGATTTCGATGCGGCAGTTGTGGGATACATGAGAGCTGGCGAAAAAGTAAGAGTCTCATCTAAAAAATTTGGACCATTTTACAGAATTCAATTCAAACAAGGGGTCATCGGTTACATTTCCGATGTAGACGTTGATGTCGGGGGAATTTCCTCAGATTTGCCTACAAGTGCAAAGTCAAAAGGTGGATCAGAGGGTAGGGCTCGAAGTTTTATTTCCAAAAGATATTTGGGCGTAAGTTACGGAATGTTGAATTACTCGGAAGAGCTGAGCGATGCTAATACCGTAGAGAGTGAGTCATTATCATTTTTTGGGGTGAAGTTCACAATGCCGATGAAATATTTGGCTGGCCCATTTGTGTTGGATACAAATCTTTTGTATCACAGTGGCTATCCAAAATATTACAATATGACAACTCCGGTGGTCTCGAATGGTATTTCTGGAAAAATTTTAATGTATGATCTTCAGGTTTTGTATTCACTCTCAGAAAGTACACAGAAAAATTTTTGGGCATATGTGGGCGGGGGAATTGCCATGAGTTACTCTTCTTTTATGGTTGAGATCAACGGATCAAAGAAAGACCTCTCAGATGTTCTCTTTGGTGGAGTCATTACTGGCGGTATCGCTTATCGCATGAATAAAGTTGCTATCAAGTTAGAACCTAAATACTACGCAATGAAGTCCAACTACTTGGCCTTCATCGGTTCTGTTCAATACGAATTCTGATTTAAATCTCGAAGGGTTTGCTCATCTCGTCTAATGTGAGAGAGAAACTAGGAATAAAGTTTTCCATAAAATAATCAACTTCAGGTCTTGATCTGAGGTTATTGAGTTTGGATTCAATGGTTTTCTTTGCGCGACTGAACTCATTATTTCCAGCAGCCTCTTCTTCTAAACATTTGATGTAGGCAGCGATATTGTCTGCGGCTTTGACTAGCTCATGAATAGGATCATTTTCAGAAACAATTAAGAGTTTTTTGTAATCGTCTTTAAACTCTTCAGGTAAAAGCTTTAGGAGTTGCTCAGCGGCGTTGCTTTCGATTTCTTTATAGGCATTTCTAATTTCACTTGAGTAATATTTTACGGGAGTTGGTAGATCTCCTGTTAAAACTTCCGTGGAATCATGAAACATAGCGGTGAGTGCAACTTTCTCAGGAGAAAGTGTTCCGTTGAAATGTTTATTCTTAATCAACGTGAGAGCATGGGCAATGATAGCTACCTGAAGACTATGCTCCTGAACATTTTCCCGTTGTGTACAACGCATAAGGCTCCAGCGATCAATCAATTTCATGCGCGCGAGATATGAAAAAAAATGATATTTTGGCTCTGGAATGCTCATAATATTTGTCCTTTGCATTTGCGGTGAAGATAGATAACACACGTCTTCTTGGCAAGAAATATTGCGTTGAGGTGTCTTATAAAGTTTAGTGCCTACGCGAGAATCCGCTTTCCGTGCTTACCATGTCCAAGGTTTAGCCTAGTCCTTAGTCTCAATCACTTCGTAAGCAAGTCGGAGGCGATTCGTTTAAAGTTTCAGAGCTCTAATCAATTCTAATACAAGTAGAAGAATTTTTATTAGCTCTTTAGAGACCTTCAAAAAACGCCGAAAGTGTACATAACTACGTTGTTTTGTACGCATATCGGACCTCCTTCCGGAATTTGGACAGAGGGTTCGCGCAAAAGCAGATCTCGCACAAGCAAGATCTGCTTTTGCATTTTTAGTGCCTGATTATGAATTTATAAGTCGGTAAAATAATAGCCATGCTTTGATTTTGAATATTTTTTGATGACCAAAATTAATTAACTATCCTACGATAGTTAAATCCATGAAAATGCGAAAACTAATAATTTTAGCGATATTTAGTATTCTTCTCGGCCCAATTATTTTAGTTGGGTATGAGGCGATTTTTGGCTCATTAACAAATGTTAGTAATTTAGTTATGAACGCAAGCCCAATCACCATCAAAAAGCGTCTCATTTTTCCTTCTGCTTGTAGTTTTAGCTTGAATGGATGGTCCAAAGGATCACAAGACTTTGCCGCTAATGAATATCTGAAAATTAGATCTTTCGATATTCACATAACGAGAAATGGTGAAAGCAAATCAATCCAAGTTAAAAACGAACATATGAATACCTTGGATTTTGAAACCGAGTCCATAGGACTTCTTGAAATTAATGTGAATAATTATGATTCATCATTCCGCCATTTGGAAATATTCGATGCCGAACTTTCTTGTACAAGCAGTGGACAAAAAGTTATTTTGGTTGTTTCGTTCGCCTGTATGGTACTTGGGTTTCTTATGATTTTTATTCTGGCAGCTCGTATCATCTTCAGAAAGCTGTTCAAGTAATACTTCTGAATAACCCAAATTAAAGCCAATTGTGCGACGCGTTCTGTTCGACATTCGGACGAAAAGTGAATACGAATACCCTATGTCGATTCAAATTCTTTCAAAAGAAGTTATCAATCAGATCGCTGCGGGCGAGGTCTTAGAAAGACCAGCAAATCTCGTGAAAGAGCTCGTGGAAAATAGCCTTGATGCCGGGGCTACGGAGATTGAAATTGATCTGGATATCGGCGGAAAATTCTTAAAAATTCAAGATAACGGTTCTGGGATGAGTAAAGAAGATTTGAATCTTTCTTTGAATCGTCACTCCACAAGTAAATTGAAAGATTTCTCTGATCTCTGGAGTTTGAAAACTTACGGATTTCGTGGCGAGGCCTTAGCTTCCGCAGCAGCCGTAAGTCAAATGTCCATCGTAACACGACAAAAAAACGCAAAATCTGCGCTACAAATCAAATCTGATTTTGGAAACCAAAGTGATGTTTTTGAAATCGGCGGAGATCATGGAACGCAAATTACGATTGATGAGTTATTCAGTAATGTTCCCGCACGACTCAAGTTTTTAAAATCCGATTCATCTGAAGTCACACAAATTATGAAAGTGATAAAGGCTTTTGCTCTTTCTCATCCGCAAACCACTTTCAAAGTAAAACAAAAAGGTGTGTTAAAGGCTTTCTATCCAAAAACAGATTCGCTGCTTTCGCGCACTTTGAACGTTTTGGAAGTGACAGAACTTTTTGAGAACACAAGAGAAAATACTCAGATGAAAGCCCACGCGATCCATTCTTCTCCAAATCTGGTCGCAAAAACTTCGCAACACATTTGGATTTTTGTACAGAAAAGATGGATTCAAGATCGCGGACTTCAAAAAGCAATTCTAGATTCGTATAGAAATCTTTTGATGCACGGAGAATATCCTTACGCGGTTTTACACTTGGATTGTGATCCGCAATTGATTGATGTGAATATCCATCCGGCAAAATCTCAAGTGAAATTCCAAGATCCAGGTATGGCTTTCAGAATGGTTCATGGATCGGTAAGGGATTCTTTGGAAAAAGCTCCTTGGCTTAAAAATATGTTCGAAGGATCAGAAAATTCGGCATCAGTAGATCGCACCGCAAATATTGAACAAGCCGTTCATAATTATTATCAAAACTCGGTTGTTCAAGGTGATTATAGTCAAAATGCTTTCAAATCCGATTCGGCAGGTTTCCATCATACGCAGTTTAAACAAAAAAATTATGACATGTCTTCCTTGGAAAATTACGAGACACCTCAACAAACCTACATTCAGCAACCAGCTCTCGCGCAGGCAAATCTTGACGGTGTAGGTGCTGATCCTATGTGGGGTGGGTTGCAGGTGCTAGGCCAAGTGAACCTCACGTACATTCTTGCCCAATCTAGACATGCATTGTTTTTGGTGGATCAACATGCTTCTCACGAGCGAGTGAATTTTGAAAAACTCATGAAGTCTTTTAAGAACGGACAGTTTGAAGTTCAAAATTATTTACTGCCCCTCAATCTTGATTTTGAGCCGGATAAGTTTGAAGCGATTTTAAATTTAAAAGATAGCCTTACAAAAATCGGAATCGAAATCGAACAAGCAGGTCCGACAACAATTTCGGTGAATTCCGCACCGACGTTAGTAAAAGAAAAAGCACTCTCAGAAATTTTAAACAAAATGGCAGAAGACGCTTATGAACAAGGTGATTCCTATTCTCTCGAAAAAAGAATTTCTGATGTCTTTGCCACGATCGCCTGCCATTCTAGCATTCGCGCCGGGCAATCTCTTTCGAATGAAGAAATGAAAGAGTTATTGGAAAGAATGGATGAATTTCCACTCTCAAGCTTCTGTCCTCATGGTAGACCCGTCTTTAAGCAATTGAGCTTTAGAGAGTTGGATAGAGATTTTGGAAGAATCGTGTGATTGATGCGAAGAGCGCAATCCGCGTGGTATTTATTCTAGGACCTACCGCCTCCGGAAAAACAAATTTAGCAATCAAAGCGGCGCAAAAAATGGGTGGAGAAATCATTAATGCCGATAGCATCCAAGTCTATAAATCTCTAAATATTGGATCAGCAAAGCCCACAAAAGAAGAGCTGGAGGCGGTTCCTCATCATTTGATTGGACACCTCGCGGAAGGTTCAGCCTATACAGCGGGACAATTCCGTAGAGAAGTTCTCGAGGTGATCGAAAAAAGATCAAGAGAAGGGATCCAGAAGTTCTATATCGTTGGTGGTAGCGGTTTTTACATCAAGGCCTTGATCAATGGGCTTTATAAAGTTCCAGACATTCCAGTCGAGATTCAAGAAAAAGTTAAAAACGAAAAAACCATAGATCTTTATGAAGAATTAAAGCGTGTTGATCCAGAAAATGCCAAAATCCTAAATGCCAATGACTCGTATCGAATAGCAAGAGCCATAGAAGTTTATCGCGCAACGGGGATTCCATTTTCAGAGTATAAAAATAAATTTTCCGAAGAAAAGTTTCCATACAAATGCATTAAGATTGGCTTAAGAACGGATAAAGAAAATTTAAGAAATAGAGTCCTACAGCGTACCGAAAAAATGCTTAAAGAAGGTCTTATTGAAGAAGTAAAGGACCTTGTCGAAAAAGGCTTAGAAGAATGGGATGCGCTTCAGAGCGTGGGTTATAAAGAAGTACAACTCTTCTTAAAAGGTTTACTCCCGCAAGATCAACTGCGTGAAGAAATCGTAAAAAATACCATGGGCCTTATAAAAAGGCAGATGACTTGGTTTAAAAAGGACATAGACATGACATGGTTTGATGTTTCATTGTCTGAAGACCTTCAGGCGACTGAAAAAATCGTTCAATTTATTGAAGAAGAGATGTAAGCTCTGGTCATTGATATTCGGAGAATCATAATATATGAAAAGCATGACTTGTTATGGGTACGCCTCACAGAAAACAGACTTTGGCCTTATTGAAGTTTCAATCAAGAGCGTCAACGGTAGATTTTTGGAAATCAGAACCCATCTTCCTCCAGAATATTTAAAACTAGAAAGCGATATCAAAAAGCGCAGTACGAATATTTTAAGACGCGGATCCGTGAGCATTTTTATGGGTCGTAAAAAAGATCCATTAAAAGAAAGCGCACAAGTTTCCGTAAAAAAAGACCTCGCTAGAAATTGGATGAAGGCCTTTCACGATCTTTCTCAAGAGCTCAAAATAAAGTCATCAGTTTCCATGGATACAATCGCGCAAATTCCTAATTTATTTGTTATCAATGAAGACGTAGCGGTGACGCCAAAAGAAATCAAAACATTGAATGTACTTATAGATTCAGCACTGCAAAGCTGTCTAAAGGAAAAAACTAGAGAGGGCGAAGGTCTTCAAAAAGAAGTTTTCGGTTACCTAGATTCTTTGAGCGACAATTTAAAAGTGATCCAAGCGCACGCAACAAAGCAAATCCAAACTCTAAAAAAGCAGCACTCTGACAAGTCAAAAGTCTTAAAGAGCGATGACATTGTTTCTGACCAAAGACTTGCGCAAGAAATCATCTCTCAAATGGACAGAATGGATATTTCAGAGGAGATCTTTAGATTCAAAGAGCATTTAAAGTCGATTAAAAAGCTTATAAGCTCCAAGGATCTCATTGGTAAAAAGCTAGATTTCTACACACAAGAGCTCTTAAGAGAGATGAATACGATTGGATCAAAATCTCAGATGTTCAAGATCACTCAATCTGTGGTAGACTCTAAATCAATAATTGAAAGAATAAGAGAGCAGTCTCAAAACATAGAATAAGCATAGCAGAATAGTAAAACAACTTTGGATGATTTTATGAGAACAAAACTATTTATAGTTTCAGCACCGAGTGGAGCCGGCAAGTCCTCGCTTTGTGAAAAAGCCATCCAAGAATTCTCTAATCTTGACGACATTATCACTTACACCACGCGCATTATGCGTCCTGGGGAATCTCAAGGAAATCCTTACCATTTTGTTTCGAAGGAACAATTTCAAGAACTAAAAGATCGTGGATTTTTTGTGGAGCATGCGACTGTACACACCAATTTTTATGGAACTCCGAGTGATGTTTTTGAGAAGGCATGGTCTAAAAATCGCTATTTGATTATGGATGTGGATGTTCAAGGAGCGGATACTTTCAGAAAGATTTTCCCGAATGCAGTGTACATTTTCATTCAGCCACCATCATTTGACGAGCTGCGCAAAAGACTTCAGAAACGTGATGGAGTGAATTCAAAGGATCTAGAACTCCGCTTAGCTAACGCCAAAAAGGAAATGGAGCACGTTTCGCGCTTTGAATTCCAAATCGTGAATGATAAATTCGACAAAGCCTACTCTGAATTCAAGAAAATCATTGAAGACATCATGCAAAAAGGTTAATTGTATCAGCCTGATACATACAAGTGCTGAAACCAGAGGAGCTTATTGTGGCTAGAATTACAGTTGAAGATTGTTTAGAAAACCTTCCAAATCGATTTGCATTGGTTATGCTCGTTGCAAAAAGAGCTAAACAACTCATTAAAGGTGGAACGGCAACTCTTCCAGCAAAAGACAACAAGAAGATCGTTCTGGCGCTTAGAGAAGTGGCTCATGGTTCTGTAGCTTTTGATGGCGTTGATGAGAGACGTGCTTTGAATGAGATCAGTGCAGACCTCAAAAAATAGTACGAAAATACAATCTAGACCTATTTATCCTATTCATATTTTTGAGGTTTTCTCCGATTAAGGAAGGCACTTAACATTAGAGTTAAGGGATCACCTAGACGGCACGAAGCGGGAATCTCATGGCAGAAAAAACGGCAATAGCAGCCATTCAAAATGAAGATAAGGGTTTAAAGCCAATCAAAGTTTTGAACGACCTTCTCGAGCGAATCACATCCTACTATCCAAATGCAGATTTAGAATTCATCAAAAAAGCTTACGAGATGTCTGAGAAAGCTCACGAGGGACAAATTCGTCGTAGTGGTGAAGCTTACATTTCTCATCCACTCTCAGTGGCTGGGATTCTTACAGAGTTAAAATTAGATTTAAATACCGTTGCTACAGGTCTTCTTCACGACACGGTAGAAGACACCACGCTCACTCTCAAAGATATCGAAACTCATTTCGGAAAAAACGTCGCGGCTCTTGTTGATGGCGTAACCAAGATTTCTCAGATGAATTACAAAAACACTCACGCAAAGCAAGCAGAGAACGTGCGCAAGATGATGGTTGCCATGGGTAAGGACGTTCGCGTGGTGATCGTAAAATTAGCTGATCGCCTTCACAATATGAGAACTTTGAGTCATATGCCTTACGCTAAACAAGCGCGCATTGCAGAGGAAACGTTGGATATCTATGCCCCTCTTGCACATAGATTGGGTATCAGCAATTGGAAGATCGAGTTAGAAGACTTAGCTCTTAGATATCTAAAGCCAGATATTTATTATTCTCTTGCGCAAAAAGTGGCGATGAAAAAAACAGAGCGAGAAAGATATATCGCGGATGTAAAAAAAATCTTAGATACCGAAATGAAGAAAGAAGGTATTGCTCTTGAAGTTCAAGGGAGACCAAAACATCTTTATTCTATTTACAAAAAAATGCAGGAAAGAAATATAGAGTTTGAACAGATTCATGACGTTCTTGCATTCAGAATTATCGTGGGATCGGTAGCTCAATGTTACGAAGCTCTCGGCGTGGTCCACAGTAAATATCGTCCGGTGCCGGGAAGATTCAAAGATTTTATCGCCATGGCAAAAACCAACAACTATCAAAGTTTGCACACCACTGTGATTGGCCCGGAGGCCGAGCGAATTGAAATTCAAATTCGTACCAAAGAAATGCACGACGTCGCTGAGCGTGGGATTGCCGCCCATTGGAACTACAAGCTGGGTGGAACGGTCGACAAAACCACGATTGATAAATTCAATTGGATCCAAGATGTACTCTCGGAGCAATCGGGAGTGGGGGATTCGAGCGAATTCCTAGAAAACGTAAAAACCGATCTTTTTGATTCTGAAATTTATGTGTTTACTCCAAAGGGTGACGTTCATGAATTGCCAGAGGGAGCGACTCCGTTAGATTTTGCCTACGCCATTCACACCAATGTGGGTGCCCGGACGGTGGGTGCAAAAATCGATGGAAGAATGGTTCCTTTAAAACATGTACTTAAAAATGGTGATACGGTTGAAATTTTAACTTCGACGACACAAAAGCCCTCCAAAGATTGGCTCAAGATGTGTATTACATCTCGTGCCCAATCCAAGATCAGAAGTTTCATTCGTACGGAAGAGAGAAAGCGCGCAACAGAAATTGGCCAAGAACTTTTAGAAAAAGAAATGAGAGGAAGACAGCTTTCTCCAGACAAATACTTTAAGGGCCAAAATTTAGAAAAAATAAAAGAAAAAATGAAAGTTGTAGAGTTGGAAGAACTCTTTATGCAAATCGGTTACGGTAAAGTTTTGGCCCACGAGGTGGGGGACCTGTTTGCAGAAAAAGTGGCGAAGTCGGCGGAAGCAGAACAAGAAACGTTCTTACAGAAAGTTTTCAAAAGTGCCGCCAAGAAAAGAAAGAAATCCGACTCCCTAATTATCGTAGATGGAATGTCTGATCTGTTGGTGAGATATGGTAAGTGCTGTCAGCCAATTCCAGGAGATCCAATCATTGGTTTTATCTCACGGGGGAGAGGCGTAACGGTTCACCAAGCTTCTTGCCAAAAAGTATTCTCCATGGATAACGATAGACAGATAGATGTGTCTTGGAACAACCAATCTGAAGCGGGCGGGATGACAAAGATACGAATAGTCTGTCAAGATGCTCCGGGGTTATTGCAGAAACTCTCAGATCCTTTTGCTACGAGCGGTGTGAACATCTACAATGCCAAAATTAGAACGAATAAAGACCAAAAAGCGATTTGTATCTTCGACGTAAAGGTGAAGGACACAAACCAACTTTTGACGGTGATTCAGAATCTTCAAAAAATCAAAGGCGTTATTAAAGTCGACAGAGTCAGCGGCATTTAGGTTTAGGCATTAGCCTACCTGTGTTTCGCACTGGCTCAAATAAAAGTTACCCCCTAGTTTTTTGTACTGTCATTGCGTCAATTCAAAAAAAGTGCCCTGCACCTTTATGTGTCGCAATTGCGTTATTTTAAAATATTTTTTGGAAATTAATTGACGCGTTTCTTAGTTGATTAGAAGAGCTAGATTGGATTTATTTTTTCTTTCGTTTGGTTTTTATATTTTTACTTAGCTCTCGCAGAGGGAAGCTTATATGTAAGTGTAAATCTATTTTATGAGTTGCACTTTCAGTTTTTGAAATCGCTAAAAATTGAATTCCAAAATCATGTGGTATGTTCTCCTTTGTTCAAAGGAGAACACAGGAACTATAAACACTTATCAGATATCGATCTAGAAATATCACTTAAACAATCTGTCGCTGATGAAACTCATCATAAAATTATTGTTCTTCACAAATTAGCAGAACTTGAAAGAAGAAGACTTTATTCCAAGAACTATCCTTCACTCTTTGAGTATTGCTTGAAAGTACTAAAATACTCGAGTGCCTCCGCTCAAAGAAGGATTGATTCCATGAGAGCTATGAAGCTGATCCCAGAACTTGAAGAAAAGATTATTTTCGGGGATTTGAATTTATCTTCCATTTCTCAAGCCCAAAGCTTTTTCAGACAAGAAGCTAAAGTAGGTAAAAGCTATTCTGTAATAGAAAAGAAAGAAGTATTAGAAAAGCTAGAAAACAAATCTTCTAGAGAATGCATCCAAGAATTGATCGCTATTTCCCCGCAAGGCGTTCCTCAAGAGAAAAGAAAAGAATTAACGCCAGAGAAAACTGAACTTAAAGTAGTTTTAAATAAAGACCTTATTTCAAAGCTAAGATAAAAGCCTTAATGTCCCACAAAAACCCAACCATGACAGATCAAGAGCTGATCGAAGCAATGGCAGAGATCGTCATTCAAAAGATCGATCCAATAGAAAAGATAAAAAGATCTGAAGCTAGAAAGATAAAATCAAATAAAGCTAAATCTGATATTCCTACACAAACACAAATCAACAGAATAATTAGTAGCATAAAACAACCCACCTCTAACGCGCCACTACTTCCTCCAACGGAAGTGAAATCCAAAAACCCAAGATACATTCCATCCACGATAAAACAAGAAGTGTACATGAGAGATAAAGGTCAGTTGCGTCCATCAAAACTGCACTTCTAAAAAATTTCTCGAATACGACCACATCATCCCAATCGCTATGGGCGGTAAAACTACAATCCAAAACCTAAGACTACTATGTAGAGCCCACAATCAAAGAGCGGCAATAGAAAGATTTGGATTTCAGAAAATGAAACCCTACATTGAATAGACAAAGTAGGTTGAAACAGCTGAGGAAGTTCAGAAGTAAAAACCAGCTAAGAAAAAATAAAATTTATCATTACAAATAAAAAAGCGCAGACGAATCGCCGGCGCTTTTTTTATAGAATCTCTTAATCACAAGTCGAAGAATCCAATCCCGCAACTGCTTCAGCGACTGCACCGATAAAGTCTTCGCGGTTGTCTGTGCAAACATCATAGAAGTCTACGCATGCTGATGAATTCTCGCCTAGCTTGTAGGTATTGCTCGCAACATTGCTAGTTCCATCTCTAGACTCTTTTATGATTGCGTAAGGATATTTGTACACTTGAATGCAGGATCTATCTGGCCCACTTTTTGTGCTGAAAAAACAAACGCTAGATTCGTTCAATTCTTGCTCTAGTTTTAATCTTTTTTCTTCATTCAAACAAAGCTTCACAGGTTTATTGGCAGGGTCGTCTTTTGGCACTTCATAAATTGTGCGTGTAACTTCACCTGAAGCCACGTTGACGTCATAAGCGTAAAGCCCGAATCCTTCTTCGCCATTGGCAAGAAGTGTTAGTGAATCCGATGAGCTTAAATCCAATACAGCAGGTTTTTGTTCCGCCGCATGATCTACGCCGTCAGGGCTTACTTTGCTGACTTTCCCGCAGTTTTGGAAGGCCACAAGTGCTATAGAAATAGCAATTCCGGTAGCGATAACTTTGCTCTTTTGAGCTTCATTTTTAGACGGCTTAAATAACTTCAGCATGTGATTTCCCCTGATACATAAAGTATCGGAATGAAACATCTCATACTTGAGCGTTTTTCAAAAAGCTAAACATCTGGAATCACACATTTTTTTGGTTAAAAGAAAAAATATTAAGACTAAAATCGAGTGATCCTAAAATACTCAAGACCATGGTCCGATGAGTAATCGTATGAAAAAGCATTATCGACTCTGCCATCGTTGCGATCACATAAATTCAGCAGACTCTGAAGTGGAGCAGTGTGAATCTTGCCAAAAGTATTTCGTGAAATATTATTTTTGTGACGATCTAAATCAATTTTTAAGATCAGATGTGGAGAATGAAATACATATCGAGCCCAAAAAATCCAAACCCATCATTGGAATTTCATTTGTATGGAGAGAAGATTCGGCATAACTTCTAGGGTATGCCAGACAAGAATATAATCAGTCAGAAAGTTGTCACTCTTAAAGACATCGAAAGTGCCAGTGAAACGCTCAAAAGTTTGATCAAAAAAACTGAGCTCGATTATTCCATCAGTTGTTCAAAGCTCATCGGTACAGAGGTTTTTTTAAAATTCGAAAACACACAGCTTACGGGAAGTTTTAAAATCCGTGGGGCTTCCAATAAAATTTTTCATCTTACCTCCGAAGAAAAAAAGCGTGGAGTCGTGGCAAGTTCTGCCGGAAACCATGCGCAAGGTGTTGCGCTTGCAGCATCAAGATTGAACGTAAATTCTAAAATTGTAATGCCTATAAAAGCTCCGCTTGTGAAAGTGACAGCAACAAAAAATTATGGTGCTGAAGTAGTGCTTCATGGAAACTACTACGATGAAGCTTTCGAAAAAGCGAAAGAAATTGAAAAAGCTGAAGGCCGAGTCTTTGTTCATCCATATGATGATTTCTATGTGATCGCTGGCCAAGGGACAATTGGTTTAGAAATCGTGAGAGATCTTCCTGATGTGGATACGGTTGTTGTCCCTATTGGAGGAGGTGGACTCATTTCAGGTATCGCGACTGCCGTGAAAGCCTTGAGACCCAACTGCAAGATCATCGGTGTACAAGCCGAAGGCGCGCAATCAATGACTCAGTCGTTTAAAAATAAAAAAATTACTAAAATTTCAGAAACAGTCTCCACAATTGCTGATGGTATTGCTGTAAAAGGTGTTTCGCCGTACGTCTTTGATAATTATATTATGAAGTTGGTAGATGATATCGTTACCGTTACAGAAGACGAAATTGCAGAAAGCATCGTATTTTTGATGGAGAGAGCAAAATCTGTAGTTGAAGGATCGGGTGCTGTCGCACTGGCAGCTGCAAAAAAATATAAAGAAAAAATGGGTAAGAAAGTTTGCATTCTTCTCTGCGGCGGAAATATCGATATGAATATCATCGCTAAAGTTATTGAGCGAGGTTTAATGAAAAACGGTAGGCTCACACACATCAAAGTGGCGGTGAACGATGTTCCTGGAGTACTTTCAAAACTCACCTCCGTTTTTGCAGACCATAGATGCAATATCATTGAAGTGATTCATGATCGCAGCACAGCCGAATTACATTTGGGTGAAACATCTATCGAGTTCATTCTTGAAACAAGTGGTTGGGCACAGATTGACGAAATCAAAAAAGCTCTCTCACAATATGGAAGGGTGATATGAAAATTTCCCCATTTATCCAAAATCTCAAACCTTACGTTGCCGGAAAATCTATCGAAGAAGTACAAAGAGAGTACGGATTAAAAGAAATCGTAAAACTAGCAAGCAACGAAAATGCTTTAGGCCCAAACCCAAAAGTTTTAGAAGCTGCAAGGAAAGCACTCACAGATATTCACAGATATCCAGATGCTTCTTACATCACCTCTAAGAAAATCATTGCCACCCACTTTAAGGTTCAACCTAATAATATTAGCTTGGGAAATGGCTCCAATGAATTGATTGATATGTTGATCAGAGTTTTCTGTGAGCCCAATCAAGATGAGATATTAATTTCTCAAGCCTCATTTATTGCATACAAAGTTTGTGCACATGTGAACCGCGTGAATGTGACGGAAGTGCCTATCAAAAAAAATTTCCAAATGGACATCGAAGCCATGGCAAATGCTTTGACAGATAAGCATAAAATTATTTTCTTACCGAATCCAAATAATCCCACAGGAATGTATATTTCTCGTAAAGAACTCGAGCCATTACTGAACAAAGTGCGTGGACGCGGGGATGTGCTTCTTGTGATCGATGAAGCTTACAACGAATTTGTGAGAGCTGCGGATTATCCAAATTCTCAAAGTTTATTTAAAGAATTTAAAAATGTCGTAGTGCTAAGAACTTTTGCCAAAGTTCATGGCCTGGCAGGATTAAGACTTGGGTTTATGATGGCCGATCCTCACATTGTGGATTTATTAGAAAGAATCAGACTTCCGTTCAATGTGAGCAATATTACAGCATCTACAATTGACGTCGCGCTCAATGACTCTGATTATATTAAAAAATCTCAGGAAGTGGTTTGGCAGGGCTTAGAGTATTTTGAATCTGAGCTCAAAAACATGGGTTTGGAATATTGCCCTTCGCAAGGTAACTTTATTTTCTTTGACTTAAAAGCCGACTCGTCTTTAATTTTTGAAGAGCTATTAAAGAGGGGCGTGATTTTGAGACCCGTAAAAAACTACGGATTTCCAACTCACATGAGAATGTCGGTGGGCACGATGGCAGAAAATAAAAAAGCTATCGAAAGCTTAAAAGAAGTACTGAAAAATATTTAGTAAAAAACTTCTAAGCGACCTAAAAGATTTAGGTAAAATATATGATGATGGAATTATTGAGATCGTACATAAAAAGAGATCGCAAAAAAAGAGATAACCAGATGAGTTTTGTAATTACAATTGATGGACCCGCAGCTTCCGGAAAAAGTTCTGTGAGTCGTGAATTGGCAAAACGTTTAGGTTGTGACTGGGTCTCTACGGGATCATTCTATCGTGGGTTGGCATACGTCGCTCAACAGACCAATGCAAATCTAGACAACGAAGGCGACATCGCCAAACTTGCTCAATCTAAAATTTGGAAAGTTCAAATGAGCCCAGAAAAAACTCACGTGGTTTTTGACGGGAAAGATGTAACGGCTGAGGCTCACCAAGAGAGCGTGGGTTTGGTGGCGAGTAAGATTAGCCAATATCCAACAGTCAGAAAAATGCTTTTAGGAGCTCAAAGAGACTGCCAAACACCAAAGGGACTTGTTGCAGAAGGGCGAGACTGTGGCAGCGTCGTTTTTCCCAATGCTGAACTCAAAATTTACCTCGATGCCGACAGCGAGAACCGCGCTTTAAGACGTTCGCAACAGACAGGATCTAATGCTCAAGAGGTCGAAAAACAGCAAAAAGTAAGAGATAACCAAGACTTAACAAGAACAGTAGCTCCGCTAATGGCTCCTCAAGGCGCTCATATTATCGATACGAGTACGATGACTTTGCATGAAGTGGTAGAACACATTGAAGAGCTTTCTAAGTCCATTCTTACGAATAAGAATAAGTAAATGCTCTACTATTTTCGCACCATTTAAAAACCCTTTGACTGTAATGGTATCCTCTCTGATAACCTTCTCCAACGCTTTGAATCTACCCCTCTTAATCTAACCAATTATGAGAGTCGAATTTACGACATTCAAAGTGAATTTATGTAAGGACTCGAGCATTTAATTTTTTGGCGAATGCTCACCCAGTCCGCAGGAGGTTTATTAATGCCAAACCAAACGAAAAGCGAGGAGCATAAAATGAGTAAACAAGCAGAAGCTAGAAAAAAAGTTTTAGCCGCACTCGATGCCCTTGATGTAGAAGTTGAAGGTGCAAAGAGCGCCCAAAACGGAAAAGAATCTTTCTCCAAATTGTTTGAAGAGTCAGCTAGAGAAGCGACGTTCTCACAAGGTGATGTTGTTACGGCAACGATCATTGAAACTCAATCTGACTACGTATTAGTCGATATCAACTACAAATCTGAAGGTCTAATTCCAATTCACGAATTCAGAACTGGTGCTGGCACTCTAAGTGTAAAACCAGGTGATAAGATTGAAGTTTACATTGAAAAAATTGAAAATGAAAATGGCATGGCTGTATTGTCAAAAGACAAAGCAGATATGTTGAAAGCATGGAACGATATTTCGCGTGCAGCAGAAAACCAAGAGCAAGTAGAGGGTACAGTTATCTCTAAAGTGAAGGGCGGATTGTGTGTGGATATCGGTGTTAAGGCATTCTTACCTGGATCACAAATTGATATTAGACCAGTGAGAAACCTTGATATTTATGTTGGCAAAAAATATAAATTCAAAGTTATCAAGTTCAACAAAAAACGCGGTAACATCGTTCTATCTCGTAGAGCAATCTTAGAAGAAGAAAGAACATCTCTTAAAACTCAAACTATCGATACAATGAGAGAAGGCGCTAAAGTAAATGGTATTGTGAAAAACATTACGGATTACGGTGCGTTTATCGATCTAGGTGGAATCGATGGTCTTTTACATATCACAGACATGAGCTGGGGTAGAGTAAAGCATCCTTCTGAGTTGATTAAACTTGGAGATGAAATCGACGTTGTAGTACTTAAGTACGATCAAGAAAAAGAGAGAGTATCTCTTGGTCTAAAACAACTTCAAGATGACCCATGGCAAAAAGTAAAAGAGAAATACACTCCAGGAACAAAAGTTTCCGGAAAAATCGTTTCTCTTGCGGAGTATGGTGCATTCGTTGAATTGAATGACGGCATTGAAGGCTTAATCCACGTTTCAGAAATGAGCTGGACTAAAAAAGTGAAGCACCCTTCTCAATTATTGAAAGAAGGCGAAGCAGTAGAAGTTCAAGTTCTAGAAGTTGATTCTGAGAACAGAAGAATTTCTCTTGGCTTAAAACAACTTCAACCGAACCCATGGTTAGAATTGAAAGACACATATCCACCAGGGACAATCATCGAAGGCGAAATCAAATCCGTTACGGAATTTGGTATCTTCGTTGGTATTGAAGACGAGATCGATGGACTTGTTCACATCTCTGACTTCTCTTGGACAAAGCGTGTGAATCATCCTTCGGAAATGTTCAAAAAAGGTGAGAAAATTCGTGCGGTTGTTTTAGGTGTTGATATCGATAACGAAAGATTCAGCCTTGGTATTAAGCAATTAGATGGCGACCCATGGTCAGCTATTGACGACAAATTCCCAGTTGGCTCTCAACATGACGTTAAAGTTACGAAGACAGCTGATTTTGGTGTATTTGTTGAACTCGATTCAGATATCGAAGGTTTAATCCATATTTCTGAACTTTCTAAAAACCGTATCACTAAGCCTGAAGAAGTAGTTCAAGTTAATGATACGATCAAAGCTGAAGTTGTTACTATCGACAAAGAAGCTAGAAGAATCGGATTGTCTGCGAAACTCGTTCAATTGAGAGCTGAAAAAGCGGATGTGGGCGAATACATGAAGAAAGCAAAGGCAACGTCAAAGACTAGCTTGGGCGATCTATTCGGTGATGCACTTAAAGGCAAAAACGAAGAATAATTCGCAACGTTATATTCTGACGTTATAATCATAAACAATGAAAGCTCTGGATTTTCCAGAGCTTTTTTTTTATCCTGGTACCCCGTGGTTTTTAGTAACCATAGCGCGCAATGAATTCCGCACCATGGTTACTAAAAACCACGGGGTACCTTTAAAGGAGTAGGATTCATCATGAGAAAGTTTTTTCAATTTATTGGTGTTGTCGTTGTTGTTGGTTTTCTTTTTACCCTTCTTGCGGGTGGATTATTTTCTTCAGTATTTAAAAGTAAAGAACATGTGAGCGGAAACGCAATCATGAAACTCGAACTTGATGGCATCATCATGGACGGAAAAACATTCTTAAAACAATTAAGAAAGTACCGTGAAGTTCCAGAGATCAAAGGTATTCTAGTTCATGTGAATTCTCCAGGCGGAGTGGTTGGTCCAAGCCAAGAAATCTACGCTGAGCTCAAAAGAACAAAAGAAGTATATAAAAAACCCATCGTGGTGAGTGGATCAGGTTTGGTGGCAAGTGGAGCGTTCTATGCGGCGATGGCTGCGGACAAGTTTGTTACAAATCCAGGAACTCTTGTTGGTTCCATCGGCGTGATCATGGAGTTTGCAAATTTAGAAAAACTTTATGATTGGGCAAAGATCAAAAGATTTGTGATCAAGACGGGCGCTTACAAAGACACGGGTGCTGAGTATAGAGAAATGAGAGAGGACGAGAAAAAATTCCTTCAAGGCCTAATGGATGATGTTTTGCTTCAGTTCAAAAAAGCCATCGCTGAAGGCCGTAATCTGCCGATGGAGAAAGTAACTCCCTATGCTGACGGAAGAATCTTCACGGGCGAACAAGCTGTGGCTTTGGGTTTTGCTGATCAAGTGGGAACTTACACAGATGCTTTAGAAATTTTGGGTGAAATGACAAAGCTCGGGAAAAATCCTGAAGTTTTTGAGCCACCAAGAGAATACGACAGCATTATGGAATTCATCACTTCCAACCAAGAAGAATCTCGATCCGAAAATAAAGCCATCAACATTATGACAAATCAATTGAAGATGATGGGGCAACCGCTATTTATGATGAAGGGAACTTTCGGTGAATAATCGTACAAGTGGTCTTGGGGCAAGGCTTTCAATTTTATTTAGACCCGACCGTTGGAAATACATTAAGCGTACCGATGCAGATAAAGAATGCGTTTTCTGCCAAGCGGGGAGACTTGAAAGTTCTTTTGATACACTGACAGTTTATAAAACAAATTATTCGATGATTGTTTTAAATAAATATCCTTACAATACAGGGCACATCTTAGTTATTCCAAAGCGTCACGAAGGTGATTATTTAACACTCACGCAAAGTGAATTTGAAGATCTACACAACACTCTAAGACTTGCTGTAAAAGCAGTAAAAGATGTTTATGAAGCTCACGGCACGAACTTGGGACTAAATTTAGATAAAGCAGCAGGCGCGGGAATTCCCGATCATTTGCACTACCATGTGGTTCCAAGATTTAGAGGTGACATGAATTTCTTCCCATTGATTGCAGAAACAAAGGTAGTTCCTGAAGCTCTAGAGGAAACTTACCGTAAACTCAGTGCGTACTTTAGAAATAAGGCGAATATCATGGGAGCTAAAGGTTAATGAGACCAGGTTTTGAAATAGATCATATTGGTGTAGCAGTTGAAAGCCTCGAAAAAGGTTTTGAATTCTACAAGCATATGGGTTGGACAAAAATGGACACTGAAGTTGTTGCTTCAGAAAAAGTAAAAGTTGGATTTATCCAATTTGAAAACAATGTTTCTGTAGAGTTGCTTGAGCCGACTTCGCCGGAGAGTGCTGTTGCTAAATTTTTAGCAAAAAGAGGTCCAGGAATTCACCATATTTGTTACCGAGTTAAAAACATTGAAAAAGTAATGGAAAAACTCAAAAATGAAGGAGTCAGACTTATTCATGAGAAACCCTTCAAAGGTGCCCATAATTGCAAAGTCTGTTTTATTCATCCTGCAAGTTGCAGTGGCGTTCTCGTAGAATTAAGTGAGAAGATGTTAAGTGAAAAAATGGCGGAGGAGAAATAATGAGAAATGCAGGCTATGGTGGTGGACAGCCGACAGTCATGCCCCTCACAAAAGTTGTGAAGTACCTCATTATTGCAAACGTTGCTATTTGGTTGGTTCTTCAGGTCATTGTTGAAGGATATATTTTTCCATCACTCGATTTATCCCTTTATTTTGGATTGGTTCCGCAAAATATTTTCTTGAACTTCTTTGTTTGGGAATTTGCTTCTTACATGTTCCTACATGATGTTTCTAATCCCATGCACTTGGTGTTCAACATGTTCACCCTATGGATGATCGGAGGAGAGCTAGAGCAAAAGTGGGGATCGAAGGGTTTTCTTAAATACTACTTAGCCTCTGGTGTTGGCGCTGCAATCATCTATTTCATCGGCGTTGTGGGTTACTATGCTATTACAGGTCACATCACTCCGCTTCAAATTCCGGTCATTGGAGCTTCAGGTGCTATCTTTGGATTGCTACTGGCTTATGGTATTTTATTTGGTGAAAGACAGATGCTTTTCATGTTTATCTTTCCCATAAAGGCCAAGTGGTTCGTGACCATTATTGGTGTTATTGAGCTCTCAATGCTCATGAGTCGCGGCATTGCTGGCGGTCAAGCTGCAAACCTTGCTCATCTGGGCGGAATCGTTGCTGGCTTCTTATACCTCACCATTTGGGCTAATCGCGAAAAACGCAACAAAGGCAGCGGCGGTGATGGCGGCGGAAAAAAGAAGTCCAACCTAAAACTCATCGTCAACAACGACAAACCCAAATACTGGAACTAAAGGTGAGCCGCACCTTTTCCACAGATGTGCGTCATAATAAGCTTGAAATATTCGGTGATTGAACGTATTAATTGTCCTTTAAATCTTTAAAGAGGTGAATATGAGTTTAAGTGATGCAATGAAGAAGTTAAAGTACGACAAACGTTTAACTGAGAATCTCATGAAGTATGGTGAATTGACTCAAAAAGATCTCGATAAACACCTTGAAACTCTTGAAGATGTTGCAAGCAATTCAGAAACTCTGAATCTTTTTGATTTAGACGACGAAGATCGTTCAGCACAATCTCATTAGTTCTTTGTTGTTGTGAGTTTTCTATCAAGATTAGTGCAACAACTGAAGTTTGCAGCATCGTACTGAGCAATCGCGATAGACGATGTTGTAACATCAAAATCTTCCGCAATAATTTTTAAGTTCTCAATCGTAGTCCCTTTGATAAACAAAGTCTTGTGACCGAAATCTTCGTACTTATCAGATTTATATTTTTGAATGAACTGCACAACCCATTCATCTCTGAAGTGAATGATTCGGGGTTCAGAAATCGAGATATTGATTTCACCATAAGTTGTAGCCAATCCTGATTTATACTCTTTCCACTGATCCCAATTCATCCGTTTAGAGCGGAAAGATTTGTCGAAGTAGCTCATGTAACTATCTAAATTTTTCGATTGCCATGACTCGAGCCATTTTTTAAGCCAAGCCACCATTAATTCTCTTTGTACTTCGATTTCTTTTGGAGAAACGTACTTCACTTCATCATGGACCATGATCGGAGTGTTATTGAGCTTGATGAGTTTCATGGCTTCATCAAAATCATTATTTCGGATTACAACGCAACCACGAGATCCCCTGGTGAGCGGAGTATTGTCTGGCAAAGTGTGGAGCCAAATTCCATATCCTGTTTTTCCGTCTCTACGATCGAAAAGGTTGGGATAGTTCATGGGAAAGGCTCTTACGTCATGCATTCCGTATTCTTGGAAATTCAATTTTGCTTTATCTAGGTAAGACGGGAAAAAGTAAATCCCTTCTGGAGTTTTGTGGTCTCCCACAGAAACTTTGTCACCCATGGTTCTGCCAAAGTCTGCATTGATTTCTTTGATCTTGTAATAGCCTTTGTCGGATTGTTCCCAAACATTCAAAGTGCGTCTTGATTTATCCACCACAAAAACATGGTTGGAATAAAAAGGACCTTTTCCTAAATTGATAAGACTATCAGGAACTAATTTTTCGAACTGCGGTTGTGTCTGTGGCTCTTTCTGCGGTTCTTCGGCATTGAGATTCTGCGAAGCCGGCGACAATACTGCGCCAACGAAAGCCAAGCTTAGGAGTGGTGTTCTGAAATTTATCTTCACACTTTATTGTCATGAATTTTAGGGGTTTTTGTCAAGTCACGGATAGGTCCTAATTTAGCTCTGCAATTGCTAGTGATTTCTTAGTTTTACCCTCGAGCGTGCCCTGAAACTTCTTAAAAATGTTTAATTCTTGGCCATTTTAATTTTTCGAGAAGAATCTATGTCTCACGGTGAGAATCTCTCTCTAAGAGTTAAGACCTTTGTCTGCTACTCCGATAGGACTAATGTAGAGTGTAGAGACCAATTGTGGGTCGGGGTAAACTATATGAAAAAAATGGTTAAACTAGGTTTTGTCGGAATAAATGTGGCATCAATGTGTGTGGGCCTAGGTCTTGTGTATGCTTCAACCATGGGTGGAGAATCTCCAGTCATCAGAGAAGAGCAAGAAATCAAAAAACTAGAGGAAGCCCGAGATAAAAGGGATGAAACTCCCCACGTCTACACAATGGATAAATTTACGGTGAATCTTGATGGATACCCAAGAAGAATCGTGCAGACGGAAATCAACCTAGAACTCTTAGATAAAACCGGATACGAACAAGTTATTAGATTGGGATCAAAAGGCAGAGATGCTGTCGTTAGAATCCTAAATGGAAAGCAGTTTGATGATATCGAAACCCTTCAAGGCAAGCTCCGTCTGAAGGAGCAAATCTCGACCACTCTGAATGACCTTATGGTTGATGGGGTGATCAAGAATGTTTACTTTACGGAATTGATTGTAAAATAAATATTTTATTTTAATTTCTAGGTCTGCAAATATGTATCGTGTTTGTAGCGCAATGTAGATTGCCTCCGCCCAAATGAGCGTAATCAAAGGTGTCTATAAATTCTGATTTCAAACCTCTTTTTTCGTATTCGACTTGGAGGTATTTTCTAAAGATATCGTTTGCAGGTTCCGGTGAAATTATGGTTTCAGCAACGGCAACGGAATTGGTGGGACTGGGTAAGAATGATTTAGCCATGCCATGGGGTAGAATATATTTATTTTTTGATGTTTTGACGGGTTGGCCTCCGTAAAATATATTTGGAACATCTAAAGCATCTATTTTGCACGCAGGAAGTGCTTTTTGCAATTTGGCGAGAACATCCTTTTTTAGATTATCTATCTGTTCTTGAATAAGTTGGTTATAGATCTTCAGTTCTGAATCTTCAGTCAAAATTCTGTAAACATCTTTATTGCTCAGGTTTTCACAATTTTCTAGAGCCGGAGATTCTGCAAAAGCTTTATTTAATAGTATGTCTCTTAAGTTAAGTAGTTGCGAAACTCCTTGCGATGAAGGATTCTTTTTTTGGTCATATTGGAGTTGGATTTTTTTGCGACACAAAAGATTGAGGCCTTGATGGTGGGTTACTCTTCTGATGAAAGTGTCATTAAGAGATTCCGTATTTTTTTTCTTAAAATTTATAAATGATCCTTCAGGATTTACCTTTAAAAGTTCGAGGGCCTTATTGGGGCTTGCAAAAGTTATTGAAAAATCGCAAGGTGCGGGATTATTTTTGTTTCTTATCACCTTGATGACTTCGTCGGTATGCCCAACTTGCAACCAAGATGTAGGAACTTTTATTCTATTTTTTGGACTTTTATCACAAACTTCAGAAGCATAGTTTTCCCATTCTTGACCTTGAAAGTTATCACTCCCCAGAAGGCATATGCCAGTGGGAAGGGTGCCAATATTTCCCGCGGAATGACCAGAGCGAAGAGAGTCGGTAGCTGGAGAGGTGAGAGGTGGTCCTTCTAGAAATCCACATTTCTTGCTGGCTTCGGTGATTCCCCTAAAGCTGCCCTTATCAAATTTATTTTTTCGTACCGCAGAAGAGTAATTGGAAACTTCTCTCAAAGAAATTTGACCGCTTTGGGGGTTTACAAAGGCTTGCATATAGTCCTTTTGCCAAGTGTAACTTTTAACGGGCACTTGTTGTAGCAGCGCTTTGAATTTCTTTTTTTTGGCTTCGGAAATTTTTAAAGAATCAATGGAGTTGTTTATTCTTTCCATGGTTGCGTCAGATACGGGGAGCACAATCAAGGGAGGATTTTCTCCTGCGGCCAGCAAAGTTTTTTCAACAAGTTCACTTGCGAATTGGCTATCCCTTTCGTATGACCCACTATCAGATACGACCACCGCTGCCACGGGATATGTTTCGGGAACAAGTTGTCCTTTCTCAGGGCACAGGGGAAGATTGGATTTATTGCTAATCCATTCGGGGCAGGCTGCATAACTTTTAAGGGAGCTTATGAATATAAAATAAAATATGTATATGAGGCGCAGTCTCATCTTTTAATTATCCGAAAAATAGGAGCTAAATTCAATGGAGGTTATGTCCTCTAGACGATAGTCAGGACTTTAGATGATTACCAGCTTAATACTCAAAGAAGTCTATATTCAAACACCGAACTATCTCTGAATCCGAGTCCACCACCCATTTGTTGATCTTCTCAATAAAGGCAGGCAATTCTTGTCGTATCTTTTGGGCGGCTTCTTTCGATAAAGACATGGGAGCAGTATAAAAGAGGTTCTTGTCCTCAGCAAAGATCATCTTATTAAAACCCTGCATGCGCCAATTCTGGTGATGCTTAGTCACAAGAGGGGAATCGTTGCCTAGGTGAGTTCTCTTGGCTCCGACTAGGTATTTATTTTGTTTCAGCTCACACAATCCACTTTCCAGTAAAAAATCTAAAATCTTTTGAATTTGATTTCGAGGAATCTGAAGTCTTTGCGAAATGGAATCAATCGTAAGACTTGTATCCGTCGCAATTAAATTTCTAATCCCGCTATAAATCCATGAAGAATAAAACGTGGCTTTATCATGATCTGTAAGTTCTTTGTCTTTCTCTAATCGTTCCTTAAGAACCGATGCTTGGATTTTTAATCTTTCAATCTTCTTTTTTAATTTTTGTTTTAAGCGGTGAGTGCCGGCTCTTTCAAACTCAACAAGTAGAAAAAAATAATCCGTTTCTTTTTCGTTGAGCCCAAGGTAGTCACAAAGATCGGAAGCGAGCTCTAAGTTGAAATTCTTTTCGCCATTTAGCACTTGGCTGATCATGGTTGTGCTGATTCCCAAAGCCTCGGCAATACGACGGCTTTCGCCGTGACCTTTCTTCGGGAGAGCTTTTAACCAGGCCTTTAAATACGTTTTATAGCTAATAAACTCATAAATATTCATATTTGCATCCTACTAATAATACTTCGGTATTTTAATATATTTACTTAATAGTAAATTATTTTATTAGTTATTTACTAAACAAATCTATCGATAATTAATGCTCAAGGTCATAATGCATTCATCAATACGAACAATAACGAAACGTGAACAGAAAAAACCAATCAGAGGTATTATGAAAATTTTAATTCTTGCATTTATATTGATGTTATCTCTTCAAGCCGTTGCGGCCCCTAGAGCTTACTACAGTAGTGATAAGAACAATTTTTTGATCAATGGAAGAGAAGCTTCAGGTCAAATTTGGGGATTCGGTTATCGAGTTCCTGGGGAATTTTCAAATAATATTAATGCTCATGAAATTTATAAAGACTATGTGATCGCAAAAAATTGGTCCGGCGTACTTTTGTGGGTTGGTTTCCCTTCATACATGATAGGGGCCTTTGATAATAATGATCGACTTTATATTGGTGGAGCAGCGGCATTTATTGTTGGAGCATTTTTGTCTCGTAGCGCTAACTTAAAGCTGCAAAAAGCCATTAATATTTACAATGGCGTGCCGTCAGATTTAGCAATTAAGACTCGAGAGGAAAGATCTAATAATACTAATTATGCTCTCGGATGGAAATTTGAATTTTAGAATTTTTTAACAACAATTTAGCAACTATTAAAAAAATAACTGGCACTGTATGTGCTCTATAAAAAGGAACAAACTTATGAAACACTTATATTCATTCTTAATAGTACTTATCGTCGTATCTTTAATCGCTTGTGGCAAAAATAGTCCTAAGAGTGGACTTGCGTCACAGAATGCGAGTGGTTCAAACCCAAGTGGAACTATTGACGGCGGTGGTGGTAATAGCTTTAAAGATAAAATGTTTGAAAGTTATATCGTAAAACCCAAAGATCTTTCGGGATATGAAATTCTTGAGCCATTACTGAAATCTTTAAGAAAAATCTTGAATGAAGACAGTCTAGATTTTACTGAGACAGGCTTTCCATATTATCAATTAGTAAATTCTGTTTTAGAAAAATCTTGGTATCTGGTTCCTACAGATCTTCAAACAATAGCAAACGAAAAAATAGGTGTACCTTTATCTCAAGGAACGATCCAAGTGGCATTTCAAACCTTTGATGCTGTTTGGATTAACGAAAAGGCATTTGAAAAAATGGTCCCTGAAGAAAAAGCCAAACTTATTTTACATGAAATTGTTATGGGGCTAAAAATTTTGAAATTTGAATCTGATGCAAAATTCAATCAAATTTTTGGTGTGATTGGCTATAAAGCTGAGGATGAGGCAATAGTTCACCCAGAAAGATTGACTTTAAAGATTACTGCAGAAGATGTATCTCAAGTTAGAACCGTTACAAGAAAATTTTGGGAGCTTTTAAATTTTGTAGATCAAAAATCTAATTTTAAAAATGGTTTTAACAAAAAAGATTTTGCCGCGATTATGGAAGAATTTAATTTCGAAAGAATCTTATATCGATCTAAGACCAATGGAAACTCTTATGGACTTTATCAGCTAGGAGCTGGCCATATGGTCAAGAACATTGCATCAATTTTTGAAGGTATAAATAATAGACATCAATTCTTAGTTGAAGACTTTTCTAAAGCCAGCTGCGAATTATCTGTTAAAAAAATTACCGATTCTCAAGCGGAAGTTGAATTAAAAATTGAAGGTAAGAAGTACTCTAAATTTAAAGTGAATCTTCCTAAAAAAATCTATTATACTTTTGGACAAAGAATCATAAACGATTCGCAAAATCCTAAAATTGATCTTATCGGACCAGGAAGTTATCCAGATTCAAGAAAGATACTTACTCTTTATTTTGAATCAAATGAACTTGAAGGTCTTGAAGTCCAAGAGCTAGCAATTGAAAATTTTAAAAACTCAGATGGTCATCCTGTAGCTTCAGGCACAGCTTTTGGAGAGCAGATTCTATGCAACAAACTGGGAACCCAAAGCACCGACGATTAGTTTTAGAATTTTAAAAACCATTTTAGGCAAAAAAAAGCCAACCAGGAGAGGATCTTGGTCGGCTTTTCTAAATCGTGGAGCGATTTAAAGGCATTAAATCATCTTTAATGTTAACTTTCCCTTCTGTATAAATTGAAACTACAGCTCCGCCAGTTAAGATTACATCAATATTATCTTTTTTGAGCTGGGATGCCACATAGAAAGCGAAATCTTTTATAGACATTTTTTTGTTAATAGAATTCACAGCTCTTTACCTGTTCTTCTTGGGCGTCGACGTTGTCTGTAATACTTTTCTATTTCTTTAGAGCTAAGTAAGCCCAGAGCTTTTTCAAGTAGAGTTAATAATTCTTTTTTAAAAGAATACCTAGGATTAATTTGAAACATTTTGCTGTTACCGGCAAAGCGAGCAACTAGTATCCCTCCTTTTTCCAGTCTCAGTATTTGTTTTCTGACTTGAGACTTTGAAATACCAAATGTGTCAGCTATACCTGAAATATGACCTTCGCCATAATTAGCTATATATAAAAGAACTTTTTCGGCTGTTGAATTTCCCACTAAGCTTTCAATCATATAAACCTTCAGTATCTAAAGTAGAACGATCGTACTACTAAATAGTACATTATAAAATCGGTAGTTTAAATGAGTTTCTTAAGCAGTTAGAGAATCATGGAATAGTAAGATCGATTTTAGGCAAAAAAAAAGCCAACCAGGAGGGGATCTCGGTCGGCTTTTCTAAATCGTGGGGCGATTTAAAGAGGGGTAACTGATTTCTATATATAGCAACCTTCGTGCCATCTACAACAATTCTGCAACTATTTTTAAAATATCATGTAAAATCAAATATTTATCCTAACGATTTCCTAACTATTTAGAGATATGCTTTAATTAGCTTTTTGGTTCCAATTTGGGTATGAGTTTTTGGTTTTACATAACATTGTGAGCTACAGAAAAACAAAAACTTTAGTGATTCTAGTAAATTCGAGGCTTAACATATCCTAAGTGCCATCGTGAGACCTAAAACCAAACTAGACCCACCGTGAACCCGATGAATAACGGTAAAAGGTGCACCTAAAAGGATATCATCTATGAGAATTCTGCTTACTGTATTATTCCTATTCTCCTTCCCAGCTCTTGCTGCCGAAGGACTCTCAAGTTTAAAATTTGAGGTCGAAAAATACCAACTGCCAAATGGCTTAACGGTGCTTCTTCACGAAGATCACTCTGTTCCTCTTGTGAGTTATCATACTTGGTTCCGTGTGGGCTCTAAGGATGAAGAATTAGGATACACCGGAATTGCGCATCTCTTTGAGCACATGATGTTTAAAGGAACGCAAAAATATTCCAACAAAGATTACGAAAGAACACTGAGAGAAAATGGGGCATCCAATAACGCCTTCACATCTCGTGATTACACGGGTTACTACGTGAATGGACCAAGTTCAAAATTAGAAACCATTATGGATTTAGAGTCCGATAGAATTGAACATCTCAATCTAACTCAAGCCAATTTGGATTCGGAAAGAGAAGTTGTAAAAGAAGAGAGACGTTTCCGTGTAGAAAATCGAGTGATGGGTTTGCTTATGGAAAAAATCAACGATGTGGTTTACAAAGTTCATTCCTATAGATGGCCCGTGATTGGCTACATGAAGGATCTTGGAAATATCACAGTAGAAAAAGCTCAAAGCTTTTATAAAACTTTTTATTCTCCTAATAATGCAGTCTTGGTGATCGCTGGAGATTTCAATTCTGGAAAAGTTAAAAAATTAATCGAAAAGTATTACGGACATATGAAGTCTCAAGATATCAAGAGACCAAAGGTGAATCCAGAGCCTCCGCAAAAATCGATTAGAAATGAAGTGTTCTATAAAGACATTCAAAATGATTATTTAAGTATTTCATTCCCAGTGCCAAGTGCATTGTCGTTGGAACTGGCTCCGCTTGAATTGGCTTCGCATATTTTGGGTGAAGGGAACTCAAGCCGTCTCCACTCAAAACTTGTCTATAAGCAGGAGATTGCGACATCTGTGATGACATACATCATGAGCAATCAAGAATCCTCGGTGTTTCAAATTATCGTTGCCCTAAAGCCTCAGAAATCTAAAGCCCAAGCAGATAAAATTCTAGAGCAAGCTAAAAAAGAAATTTACTCTGAACTTTTCAACTTAAGAAATAAATCTGTTTCATTAGACGAAGTTTCTAAAGCGCAAAACCAAGCGGCGAAGTCTTTCATTGATGCTCTTAAAACTATCGATGGAAGAGCTTATTCTTTGGCCTCCAATGAAATCGTTGTGGGATCTTATGAGAAACTCTTTACTGATCTTGAAAATTACATGCGCGTCAAGCCTGCGGAAATCAAAGGTGTATCAGAAAAATATCTAAAAAACACTCAAGCTAACGTTGTTGTTGCAAGACCGGAGAGATTCAAATGATCACTAAAATGAGAAAAATATTAAATATTTTATTTGTATTAACATTGATTGTAGCAGCAGTGGGTTGTGCGACTTTGGGTTTAAAGTCTAATGGAAGTCTTAAGCCTTATAAAACTTCAAAGTTAGATAATGGTTTAAACATTCTCTATGTGAATGATGAAAAGCTACCATATATTTCGACATCGCTTGTGATCATGAGTGGTTTTGCAGCGGACCCAAAAGATCAAACGGGATTAACGGCAGCAGCACTTGAACTTTTGAATAAAGGAACGCTCACGAAATCCGCAGAACAAATCGCAGCAGAGATTGAACAGATGGGCGCAGAATACGATGCTAACATTACAGCAGACTACTCTATGATCTCTCTGGATGGATTGGCTTGGCAGGAAGATAAGATTCTATCTATTTTATCTGAGCTTATCCTAAAACCAAAATTTGATGATCAAGAGATTAATCGCTACAAATCAAGAACGCTTGCGGTAGTTCAACAACGCTTGGATCAAGTGTCTTATTTGGCCTCAGAAATTTTTGAGAGTTTCTATTACAAGAATCATCCCTATGGCCATAGAGATATCGGCACCATGGCCGATATCAAAAAATTAAATAAAACTTCAATTCAAAATCAATTTGGAATGATTGCTAGACCGAACAACACTTGGCTTGTGGTTGTTGGAAAATATTCTGGTGACATAGAAGATAGAATTGAAAAATATTTTGGTGGTTGGAAGAATCAAGCTGTTGCGCAAACACAGTATCCTGCCATTGAGGCTTTTCAAGGCAGAAAGATTCTCCTTGTAAATAAGCCTGATGCAGCTCAGGCAGAAATTCGTATTGGACACAAAGGAACTGACAGAAGAGATCCTGCGCACGTTGCAACGACAATTGCGAACTCCATATTGGGTCAAGGTTTCACCAGCCGTCTTGTGGATCGCATCCGTGATCAATTGGGCCTCACTTACAGCATCAGCAGCTCTACTGATTTTAGACTCCAAGGGAGTGTATTTGAAATCCGCACCTTCACTCAAAGCCCAAAAGTAGGACAAACTATTTCTGAGGTCTTGAAAGTGTATGATGATTTCCATAAAAATGGAATTACAGACACGGAGTTGAAAACTGCGCAAAAATACATGATCGGAGTATTCCCAAGTCTCGTGGAAACAGCCGAGAAGACCGCATATAATTTGATTATCTTAAGAATCTTTGGCGTAGCAGATGACTATCTTTTAGATTACCAAAAGAACATCGCAAAAGCGACATTGGCAGAAGTGAATAGCTCGATCCAAAAAAATTACGACCCTAGCAATTTAAAAGTAGTGATCGTAGCTCCTAAAGATAAAGTTCTCTCGCAATTGAAGAGCCTAGGAGAAGTAGAAGTCGTCGAAGCCTCAACATTCTTAAAATAAAAAAAGGGACGGAAAATTAAATTCCGTCCCTCGATTTTAAATGCCTTATTTGTCAGGATATCTGTCTAGTTGGAAGAGCAACTGTCTTCGTGGTACTGTATACAATCTCCATTGTCTCTACGGACTCTACAGTTTTCTACGCAAATAGGATTTATTCCGCAATAATCAGAATGATATTGTATGCAACTTCCATCATCTCTACGAACTCGGCACCAGGGCACGCATGTTGTAGGCGTATTCTCTTGGTCAGATGTACAGGAATGTCTTTCGCCATGGCTATAGTCGTAATAATCATGAGCTTGAATATTTAATGTAGAAAAAATGATCATAAAAAATAAAGTTATCTTCATTTTGTTTTCCTTTTTGTTATCGCAAATGTTAATTTCAAGATTTATCAGATCAAATCTTAGTCCCAAAATATTTCTGACTTCAATTTCTTAGTAGCCGGCAGGCAATACATAGTAGCCTCATATCCACCTTCAAAAAAGACATCATCATTAGATCTTTTGCTGTCGATACTCCAATGAAGCAGAAGGTTATCTTTTCCTGCTTTTCTGATTCGCAAACTAAACTTATCGGCTTTCTTAATATATGCTTCTGGCATCTTAGGGAAAGTATCAGATCCAAGAATCTCTCCATCTAGATCAGAAACTCTTTCAATCGGAACAACTGTAGGCCAGCCGTAACTTCTGTCAGCACCATCACCCAGGTCCTTAGACGGTTTCGTGTACAGGGTATATAAGTCGTTGAAGCTCTCAAACCGTACTATAAAATTTCTGATAAACATAATTTGATCTTCATTGACTGAGCAATACCAAAGCTTGCCAGCTTTAAGATCCTTAGTGTTATTGACGGCTATCGAGGTTTTAAAAATATAGGGGATAAGTTCACTTGGCGGAAGAGATTGCGTAGGCTCGGCCAAAGCGCTTAACGAAACTGTAAATAACCCTAAGAACATCGCTATAGAACGACATATTTTCAACATAAAATCTCCTTAACTGAAAAGCTTTGTTCAATGACAAAGATGGTTTGTAGAATGAGCATATTAACAAATTACGTTGAAAAAATAAAATTTTTGACAGAGATAGTGTGGCAAGATCTTTGCCACGAGAGGATTTTATATGTGGCGAAGTATGCCACAGGAGTATTATTTAAAGTTGATAGCGCGTTTTGTTTCTTGGCAAAGCTCACGAATATCTTTGTAACAAGTTTGAATGCAAGAATCCGCGTGTTTATTTATTTGCGAGATAACGCTATTTATTTCTGGATCTTCGAATTTTTGTTGAGCAACTAATTCATGAAACTGACTCATGCTTTGAGAGAGGAAATTTTGATTTTCCTGGCATATTGCATATTCAGCACTCTCGCTCCCTTGAGCTATACCTAGAATACGCTTTGCTAGGCCTCTAGAATAATAAAAATTTGTATCGTCATAAGTGGGAGACCACCACAGTAATTCGTGAATGGCGTATTTTATTTTTCCTTCTTGATCGAGCGATGTCCATCCTCTTGCTTTGTTAGGATCGCAGTAAAGTTCTAGTCTATTTTTCTTTGGATGACTGCAGGCAATTGGATTGTCAGTGTTTGGACACTTCTCGATTGGTTTTTCTTTTACGACGATCACAAAGTCCGGATTCCTTGACGGCTCTGCTACATTGAAAGCCTCTAGTAAGATTCTTAGATCTGTCGGTGTGGTGTTGTGCGAAGGTGCAGAAGATATCCAGGCCAAGGTATTCATAAAATCTTCTTTGCATGGATGGCCACCGCCGCCTCCCTCGTTAGCGCGATTTGCAAATGCAAATGATGTAGATAAACAAATAGCGATAAATATTATTTTTTTCATGCAGGTTCTCTTTTTTCTAAAGACGTTACTGGATAAAGTTGTACAGCCAGATGGAAAACAGCATCGCCGTCACCATCTTCCATAAAAGCCGCTAATTCACGGCGGAATTTCTTAATTACATCTTTTACTTCAATTAATTTCTTGGAGTTCCCAGCAATAGTCATAGAAGTAATATCTTTTAAATCTTGTGGGCAGCCATCAATTGCGTGTAAAGATTTTTCTACAATTTGTCTTTGGTATTCTTTATGAGCAGCGGAAGTGTCGCCTTCTTTATAATTTGAAAAACTCATTTGAGTTTTTACCAATTTGCTATCTTGTTCTGCTAAAAGCTCCAAGCGTTTTAAGCGATCTATAGCTATTGAAACTTCGGTCACGGAAATTCCTAACTGTTGTGCAATCCAAGACGGGTTGCTATCAAAGTTTTTTAATAATGTTAAATCCAAAATGGCGAAGTGATACCAATCAGATATTGCTGCAAATAAATCTTTGCTCAAGAGAGAGTATTTTTTCCCCATACTCTGTTGCAAATTTTCCGAATCAAAAACAAATGCCATTCCGATTTTACTCTCGATTTTTTCTAACATTGATTGTGATACTTTTCGCTTACCAGACAACATTTGTGAAACTGTAGATGGGTCAAGTGCCAAACTTTTTGCGAAAGCTCTTAAAGAATAGCGAGAGTTCACTCTGCAGCGACGTGTGAATTCTTCTTGTAACCAAATTTTAAAATAACTAAGTTCGATAGGGCTTAAGTTTTTCATAGTGCTGCGCAGTATGAATGATTCGGCCTTTTATTTAAAGAAAAAAAGCCACAATGTGTGGCATGAGACATGCCACACATTTAAAATGCTGATTTTATTTAAATATTTAAAAATTAGATTCAGGTATTTTTTCCATGAACAGGATCAATACAGTCAAGATCAACTCACTAAAGACTTACAAGGAGTTCTTACTGTTTTTTCTTACGTTGTTTGAGAAAAAAGTAGAGTCCTACGGCGATGAGGATGATTCCTAATCCGAAAATCTTTTCTTTCATTCCAGAGGCGCCTCCCTGTTCGTCGGGATATTCTAAGCCCTCATCCACCAGCATATCGCCTGGGAATGCGCCACCGATTGGCGCACCCAAAGATTCTGAGCCTGGTCTAATGGGAGCTAAGCCAGTGCCGATTTTATTGGGAGCATTCACTTTCAAACTTAAGATGGCTTTAAAGAAATCATTACTGAATTTGGTATAAACTTTTTTGTGTGCACTGAAGGTGACAAGGACTGCGATGCTTTGTTTTGTCGTTGCTAAGTATCTCGTGTAGTAAGTTGAGATTTCGCTACCGAGTTGTAGACCGTCAATCCAATCATGATCATTGATTTTGCGAGTCTTAACGCCTTTCAGTTGAGAGGGAATTGGTTTTCCTCCCGGGCCAGGGATGGATTTTAATTGTTTAAGGTAGGCGTCGTAGTGTTGAAGAGAGTCGGTGGGTCCAACCTCTTTTGCAGTTAAAATAATGATCGCAGTTTGTGCATCAGATTTTTGTTCTGATCTGCAAATCCATTCTGTTGCTTCAGATTGGCAATCCCATTTTGCGGGTAATTCGAAACTCACGTATGAGTTTGAAAAAAGTTTTGCGTGAGAATTTAAAGAAAAGAATACGATGAATAAAACGAAGATGTGTTTCATTGCTATATTCTGTCAAAAACAAATGAGTCTGTTAATAGTTATAGTGATTTGTGACGGGAAACATATGACCTAGGTCGTGAGAAGGGGGATCGAAATCGATCCCCGGAGTCATTTATTGAGCAACTGCGCTCAACATGATTGAAGGATTACTTGCGGCTCTTACCGCGGCAGCAGCATCAACAACTTTTCCAGAAGTCAGTTTGCTTCTTAGGGCAGCAGATGATCTTCCTGAGTTCATGATGATTGCTTTCACTTGTTCAGCTGTCAGATCTGGGTTTACAGACTTCACTAACGCTGCGATACCAGTAACTACAGGAGAAGCCATCGACGTTCCAGGGTAAGCAATGTAACTGCTAAGATCAGTCTGAGCGTATGTTGACCATAATGGACGCTCTCTTGTTCCACCTGGAGCAGCGATATCTACTGTTTTCAAACCGTAGTTTGAGTACTCAGTGAGAGAATCAGCTTCATCTGTTGCAGCTACTGCCAAAACATTTGATCCATCTTTGGAAGTTAAGAAAGATTCCACAGCATCCGTATTTGTAGTTTCATTTCCTGATGCCGCTACGATGAGGATTCCTTTTTGTTGTGCTTTTTTGATAGCGGCAAGAACCATTGGGCTCGCTTTTCCTTCGCCACCTAAAGACATGTTGATCACATCTACATCCTGTTTAACAGCGTAGTATATTGCTGATACGATGGATGCTAAAGACCCACTTCCACTTGGCAACATCGCTTTTACAGGAAGGATTTTTGCTTTCTTTGCAATTCCAGATACGGAAGAGGCTGCTAATCCCGCAACGTGAGTTCCGTGCGATTCATCATCATATGGATATTGATCACCGATTGCGAAATCCCAACCGTAGACGTCATCAATAAATCCGTTTTTGTCGTCGTCAACGCCGTTTCCTGCCACTTCTTTTTCATTGATTTTGATATTTTCACTTAAATCAGGGTGATTGTAGTTCACGCCTGAATCGATGATGGCGATGGTGACGCCTTCACCTTGAGTTGTTTGCCAAGCTTCTTCACCATTTACTAGCGGAACATGAAAGTATTTTTGGGCATTGTATTGTCCTTTATTTCCAATTCCTCCGACGAATTTTTTGTTGTGAGTAGCTCCAACCATCACTCCCGCAAGATCGCAAGCTTTTGTACTTGTGTCTTGTGCGATAAGTGCCACGAAGTAACCGCCTGGGCGATCTGGATTTACAGAAATCTTTGAGCCAGTTGCTTCTGCAAGAGTTGTAGATCCAGGAGGGGCTTCAACGACCCAACTCAATTTTATGCTGGAAGCTGCTGCTTCCGGTGCAGTAGCGAATGGATTTTTAAATAAACCTTTTAATGGGTTCCAAATGCTGGATCCTTCTTCTGAAGTTTGCTGAGCGGCTTGAGTGAGTGTACCTTCGCCTCGAAACTCTAGAGCTACGCTTCCAACTTCGACAGTGTTTTGTGCCACCAAGTTGACTTCATTCGTCAATTGTAGCTTTGCAGCTGGGCCACCCAATGGAAGAAGTTTGCAGTCTAATTTATACAAAGCTTCTTCGATAGATGCTCTCTTTGAAAAAGTCTCTCTGTTGTTCACATCGAAACCAGGATCTTTCATATTAATGTAGATATCTTCTTCTGCGTATGCAGCTGGCATTCTTTCTTGAACATCAACTAGCTTTGCATCTTGAATTTGATAGATGTTGTCTTCGCGACTCACAATAGTCACTTTGTTTGCTGGAAACAAAGCTTGAACCTCTTCTTGTGATTTAGATTCTGTTTGAACAACTACGCCATTTGATTTTTTGTTGAAAGGTCTTTGAGCCTTCCCGCAACCAACCTGCGCACTTACTCCCATTACACTTAGCACTAATAAAAGTGCACGTCCCCCAGTAGTAGCCATTTTTCCCCCCTGCTAACTCGACCCTTGCCTAGACACCCCCGTGTCTTCGTCCGGTTAACCTCCCTCAAGGTTCACTGGACTTATCGCTTTGTCGTTTGGCTCATGACTTCGTGAGCTGTTTCGACTCCGCTGTAGGCTGGACTTACGTCCGGTCTCGCTTCCTAATTCAAAGTTTTTAGTAGCTAAAAGTAGTTATTACAATGTAAATTTTTTTCGGTGAACTATAAGCAAATCTTATGTTAGAAAGGCTTACCTCAGAAAATTGGAAGGTTAGAATGAATTTTCAGCACTTAATCACGTTTTGTACTGTTCTAATGGAAAAAAGTATGACCGCTGCGGCGCAGAAACTATTTCTTACTCAGCCCGCTGTAAGCCAACAAATTCGACAACTCGAAGAATACTTGGGAGTTGAACTTTTAGTTCGTGGTGTAAGACAAATTCAATCCAGTCCACAAGGACATTTGCTCTTCGAATATGCACAAAAAATCATTCGTCTCTCGAAGGAAGCTGAAGTTGCAATTCAAACTATGGGCGGTGAAGTTACGGGGCCATTGAGAGTTGCAACATTGAACTCACTTGGTCTTCATTTATTGGGCCCAGTGTTCGCTCTATTTTTAAAAAATAATAAGAATGTAAAATTGCATCTCGAGTACGCTAAAGGCCAAGATCTCATCAACGGCGTGGTGAAGGGTGATTTTGATATTATCCTACTTCCAGACGCGGAAAAAGAGTATGGCGAAGATCCAAAAGATTGTAAGAAAATAAAAATTTCTTATGACGAGATGTGGTTAGTAGTTTCTTCAAGAGCAGAAGTTCCGGCACAAATTAAGCTCAAAGATATCATGGCTCATCCGTTTGTAAGCATCATTGGAGAGTACCCAGGATTTGAATCATTACTCAGTAAATCTTTAAGAAAAGAAGATCAAAAGATCACTTCAGTGTTTGAGTCTTCAAACGTTGGAACACTTAAGAGAATCATCGAAGCAGGTCTTGGTTGGGGATTTTTGCCTTCTCACAGTATCAAAAAGCAAATTGAGGCGGGAAGACTCAAAAGAATCCAAATTCAAGATTTTGAATACACAATGGATTTGTGCTGTTACGTGAACAAAACTAGAAGTCAGCTCAAGTCTACAGAAGTATTCTTAAAAGCTTTGGAACAGCAACGTTAGACTAATTCTTCTGCTTAACTTTTCTAAAATATTTCTTCTTTGACCCCGAAGCGTTTAGAAATAATTTTGATTATCTCTGAAGCGGTTTCTTCTAAAGCTCTCGATGTAACATCGAAGACGGGCCATTTTTTATTTTTCTTATAGAGTTCATCTGCAAATTGGATTTCGTCTAAAACGTGTTGCAGGCTTGCGTAATCAGAATTTCCGTCTCCAAGTTTTGAAAGGCGATTTGCTCTAATCAAGGAAAGTTTATCAGGATCAATCGTAAGGGCGATAACTTTTCGTTGGTCGGCCTCAAAAATTTCTTTGGGTGGAGGCACATTCACTACAAGAGGAACATTTGCTACCTTCCAACCTTTGTGGCTTAAGAAAATCGAAAGTGGGGTTTTACTAGTTCTGCTGATTCCCACCAGAATGATTTCGGCGTTTTCTAAATCTCTTAACTCTTTTCCATCATCGTGCTTTACTGTGAATTCGATTGCATCGATTCTTTTAAAATATTTTTCATCGACAGCTCTCAAGATACCAGCCTGCATGGGTTTATGAATATCAAAGTAATTGTCCAAGCCGCCAAGAAGGGGGCCGAGTAAATCCACATGAGGAATATTTTGAGCTATAGCTTGCTTTTGAATTTCGGTTCTTAGATCTTGTGAAACCACAGTATAAACAATAAAGCCTTGATTTGCTATAGCTTCATCGATGATTGATTTGACTTGGTCTGGAGCCCTTACATTTTTGAAGCGCACTAAGCTTGCATCAACGCCCTTGTACTGAACGAGAGCGGCCTTGGTCATCAGCGATGCGGTCTCACCTGTACCATCTGAAATGATATATATGATGCTTTTAGAAGTTCTCATGTGTGAGTGGGACTCACGTCTTCAACGACCGTCACTTGTAGTTCTTCAAAATCATCCTTCATTATTTTCATAAACTGATTCACATCAACACCTTTTGGTAAAAAAATCCGCGCTGTGCGAGGTTTCAGTTGTTTTAAGCCCAACATAATCTGATCTGTCCATGATTTGATATCTTGAAAATTTCTGATCATTACTGTCGAAGTGTTTGGAAGATAGTTTTGTGTAGAAAGAAGAGTCTGTTCATATTGAGTTTTAAGATTGATATCGAAATGAATGTCTTCCTCAGTTAAAATTCCTTTGAGAGTTCCAGAAAGATCTCTTCTTGTTTTCTGATTGCACCGGTCGTTGCTAAGTGCGATCAGAAAATTGATATGCCAATCTAGAAATCTAGTCCAACCGCTGATATTTTTTTCTGGAATAAACCAAACCTGTGAGCCTGACTTAAGAGCATGAAATGGATGAAGTTTTTCGATCGCCATAACTAAAAGGTACCCTGCACCTTTTTGTGTCGCAAGTGCATAAATTAAAATTTAACGCATGAGCGATACGGAAAGGTGCACATGGAAAGACTACCAGGGCCTTTTTTAGAGAGATTTTGAGATTTGATCTAATATGCCGTTGATGAAGTGGCTTGAGTCCTCTGATCCAAACTTTTTGGCGATCTCGATGGCTTCGTTAATGGATGCGTTTTTAGGCACCTCGTCTTGAAGGTGAGTCATTTCAAAGATACTAAGTCTAATGATGTTTCTGTCCACATGAGACATTCTTGAAATTTTCCAGTTGATGGAAAATTTTTGAATTGTTTCATCGATTTGATTTTGATGTTCTTTGATTCCATTAATTAGCTTTTCAGAATAGTCCATTGAAAGTTGATCATTTTTAAAATGATCTTCGTACTGTCTCAATCCTTGAACTGGGGTCAGAGCTGTATCGAATTCCATTTGATATAGAACTTGAAGTGCAATTTCTCTCGAGACTCTTCTGTTTTTCATGACTCTTCTTTAGTTAGAAAGTTAGAATTGGAAATATCGTCATCTTGCTTTGGGGCAAGAGTGTTGACGAACTCATTTACATCTGTGAACGTTCTGTAAACGCTGGCAAAGCGAATATAAGCTACGTCGTCGATATTTTTAAGCTCATCCATGATATGTTGTCCAATCATTTGTGAAGAGACTTCTTTTTCTGGAAGTTCTAGAGCCCATTGACTAATTTTTTCAACAATTTGATCGATATGCGCGAGGGGCACAGGTCGTTTTTGGCAAGCCATCTGCACCCCGTTTGAAATTTTCGTTTTAATGAAAGACTCTTTTCTGCCATCTTTTTTTACTACGTTTGGATAATTGAGGATGAGAGACTCTTGTGTGGTAAAACGATGTTTGCATTCCAAGCACTCACGACGTCTTTTGATGAGTTCGCCTTCTTTTTGGATTCTAGTGTCAAGGACACGATCTTCTTGGTGATGACAAACTGGACAACGCATATCAAAATCCTTTAGGCTAAACCCTCTTAATTGGATGCCAAATCTCTACGTTACTTGAATCTATGTCAAGATTGATTTTAGGTTTGCAAAAATCCTCTAAAACGTTAATGATAGGTATGTCATCAACAGGCCAAATTAGGATAACCAAATGAAATTTTTAGTTTATATTCTGACTTTAAGCTTATCTATTCCATTGCTTGCTCAAAAAGTAGAGCTCAGTGATGATCCGCAAACCGTTGAAGTGACTGAGGAACCAACCTACAGAAACAATCCAGACAAAGAGCAGCCGACAGGTAAAGGTGCTGCTCAGAAATTTTTCAACAAAAATAAATCAGAATCTTCTTCGTCAACATCTTCAGGTGCGGAAGATCATTACTTAATGTTCGGTTTGGGTTCTTTTGTAAACAGCAAATCCTATAAGTGGGGTCCGAAAAGTCGCGATGACGATCCAGGAGAATTCAATGCAGGAGTGACTTACCGTTTTGGTGAGTGGGTTAACTCTATGGATTTTATGCTTCGTGTGGAATATCAAACCTATGATGTTGAGGCGAGCACAGACCCTAAAAAATTCAGTATTGTTCCTATGCTTATTTTCCCCGATGCAAGAAGTGGTTTTCCAGTTTACTTCGGTGCCGGTGTAGGGATTGGTGTTTTTGTTGATCAACCAGATGATGAATCAAGTTTGTCTTTAGACTATCAAATTGTTCTAGGCGGTAGAATTCTTGATGTGTTCAACTCAGTAGGATTTTTTGCGGAAACTGGAATTAAAAATCATGTTCACCTCCTTAGCAGCGGTCAGTTTGACGGTGTATTCTTCACTGTCGGATCTGTATTTACATTCTAATGAAAATTCATAAACATATTCTTCTTGATGTTTTAGATTCTCTGGAAATTATTTTTGGAGAGCAGAAGCATGCGGATAAAGTCATTGAAAAAGCTCTGAAGTCTCACAACAAATGGGGTGGGCGAGATCGAAAATTTTTTGCTGAGAGTGTTTATGAGATCGTAAGAAACTGGCGTTATCTTTGGTTCTTACTAAATAAAGATGTAAGCCTTCACCGAGAAGATCTTTTTGAGATCTTTGGTGTATGGTGGTTTGTTCAACATCGAGATATCCTAACTTATCCGGAACTTGCAGAGCTGAAGGCTTCTAAACTTTTAGAGCGCATAGAAAAAGCTAAAAAGCTTCCAGCCATCGAACAGTCATTTCAAGATTGGACGTATGAGAGACTGCAAAAAGAATTGGGTGACGAAACTCCTGACCTTATGAAAGCACTCAATCAAAAAGCTGAAGTGGTTCTGCGAGTGAATTTACTAAAAACTAATCTCTTAGCGCTTCAAGAAAGACTCTTGGCTGACGGAATAGAAACCGAAGTCTTAGGTGCTGATTATCCGGATGGAATTGCATTAAAAATTAGAAAAAATGTTTTCATCACTGGCGCTTTCAAAGAAGGTCACTTTGAAATGCAAGATGGATCTTCGCAAAAAGTAGCGCACTTTATGAAAATTGAACCCGGCATGAGGATCATCGACGCCTGCGCGGGAGCGGGTGGTAAAACGCTTCATATTGCCTCGCTAATGAAAAATAAAGGCAAGATCATCGCTATGGACATAGAGGATTTTAAGCTCACAGAAATGAAAAGACGCTTAAGACGTGCGGGTGTAGATATTGCCGAAACAAAACTCATTGATTCCACAAAAGTGATTAAAAGACTGGAGGGTACGGCAGACCGTGTGCTTCTGGATGTTCCATGTTCTGGTCTTGGAGTTCTTAGAAGAAACCCTGATACAAAATGGAAAATCACCGTAGATAGATTGGAAGAGTTGAGAGAAATTCAAAAAGAAATTTTAAAGGATTATTCAAAGATGGTAAAAAAAGGTGGCTATTTGATTTATGCCACGTGCAGTCTTCTTCCTTCTGAAAATCGCGAACAAGTGGATTGGTTCTTAGAGCAAAATCCTGGGCACTGGGAATTAGAAGAAGATCTTAAATTATTCCCCAACAAAGATCGCTTCGATGGATTCTATGTTTCTAGAATGAAGCGTTTAAGCTAAAATGAAAAACGATCGTATTGAAAAATTCTTGCAGGTTGATGGAATGATTAGGGCATCAGCTATTATCGCAACAGATGTTGTAGAGGAAATGCGTACCACTCTCAATTCCTACGAGCTTGCGACTATTACCTTGGGAAGATCTATGATCGGAGCGCTTCTTATGGCTTCGCATCTTAAAAAAGGTGAAAACGTAGGTGTTTACTTTCGTGGAAATGGTCCTTTAGGAGCTATTTTTGCAGAAGGTGATCACACCGGCGCAACAAGAGCCTATACTCCATTTCCTCACGCTGAACTTCCATTAAAAGATAACAGGCCAGATATTGGTAGCGGAATTGGTATTGGAATTATGGAAGTGGTGAGAAGTTCTGCTTACAACAATGCTTTAAGTCGAGGTGCCGTGGAAATCAGAACCGGCCAAGTCGGAGACGATATAGCTTACTATCTTTTTCAGAGTCATCAGATTCCATCTGTCGTTGCGCTTTCAGTAGAGCTTCATCCTGATGGCCGAGTGAGGTCAGCAGGTGGAGTTTTGATTGAGCTTATGCCGGGTGCCGATGAAGATATCATTGGAAAAATTGAAAAGAAAGTGATTGAGAACAACAAGCAAGGTGTAAACCTTGGAGATATGATTGCTTCTGGTGCAACTCCTGCGCAATTGGTCAATCAATTCTTAAGTGACTTTAAAATCGTGCAAATTGCTCATAAAGCAGAGGTAAAATATCAATGCCGTTGCTCGCTCGATAGAGTGAAGCGTGCGTTGATGCTTCTTGGACATCAAGAGCTGGATGAGCTTATAAATGACTCTAAAGGAGACTCTCAAGGAAAAGATGCAAAAGGTTCTCATGATATCAATTGTGACTTTTGTGGACGCAAGTACACCTTGACCATAGGCGAGATTCAGGAAATCCGAGACAAGGCTTTCAAAAATTCATTAAACTAATCACCTCATTCACTGTTAAAATTTATCTTACATCGTAAGAGAGATAACATTGGAAAAATACATCGCATTGAACGCCCTTAATACCTTCAAAGAAAAAGCTTTAGAAAACTGGAAGCTTGTGATTCTTGTTTTGGTAGGCGCTATTTTTGCTAATCTTTATTACGTAAAAGAAAATATCATCAGCAATCAAATTTTTAGTGGGATCTATCCCAGTCAAGCCCCAGTCTTTAGAACCTACAAGACTACGGGAAATACTTTTTATCAGAAAAAGGATTCAAGAAAATGGTTGTTCTTAAGTGGAGAAGAAATACTTTCGAATGGAAGTGAAATTCAAACAGACGCTGATTCCCATGCGATTCTTTCTTTTGTGGGGCAAAGCGGAAGAGTAGAGCTTTCTGAAAAAACTCATGTTGGAGTAATTAAAAACGGAAACGACACCACTATTGATTTTAAAAAAGGCGAGATTTACATCAATTATCAAGCAGGAAGTGCTCAGAAACCTCTTTTTGTTAAAATTGATCAAAAAGTTTTTAAAATGACGAATTCCGATCTCTATATTTCTGGCGATCTTGAAGATCAGGTACAAGTTTCGGTAGAATATGGGAAGACTACGATGGCTCTTGGTCAGCAAGTGAGCACTCTTGAGAAAGGGCAGTCGGTTTTCTTTAGGAGTGACAGAGACTACACAGTTGAAGATTCAAAATTTAAAATTAAAAACCCTTTCAATTATGATCGATACAACCTTGAAAAAAATGAATACAGAGTTCGTTTTGCTTTTGAGCCTTTTTCAGAAAACTACCAAGTTCAACTCATGGTGGGGTCTTCTCTTGAAACTATGACTCCGCACTTTGCTCAACCGCAGACTTTTCCGCCGAATCTTCCTGAAGTAGAATTTGGAATTCCTTTTAAAAAAGGATCTTACTATTGGCAACTGGTGGCATTCGAAGGAGCTAAGCCTATTTTTTTGTCTCATGTAAAAAGATTTTTTGTAGAACCTCAGTCTGCGATTCAATTGGTAAAACCTCTGGTCAATTCAAAGTTCCAATTGATAGATGGTAAAGCAGATGTACAGTTTCAGTGGGATAATCCTTCTCAATTGGAAAAAGCCTTCATAGAAATTTCAGATCGCAGAGATTTTTCGAAAACTCTCGTTCATGAATCCATTCCAGAGAATAACTATTTCAATCAAGAATTTAGAGAAGTTGGAGATTATTATTGGAGGGTGAGTGGTTTTCCATTTGGCACTTCAGATCTTGTCGCGAGTGCAGTAGGCAAGTTGAGTATAGTCAATGATGTTGTTCCTCAGCAGGTGAGAGTGATTTTTCCAAAGGGTAAGACAGTTCTTACAACATTATCACTAAAAAATTCGGACATTACTTTTCAGTGGACTAAAAATTCGGCGACCTCAGTTTATCAGGTGGAAATTAAATCTCTGAAAGACAATAAAATATTCGAATTTACAACCGAAGATACACAAATCAAGGTCAAGGATCTTAACCCAGGAAAATACAGTTGGAAGGTCTCTGATAAAAAATCGAATTTGGTTTCCACAACGGAAGAATTCAGTGTGGTCCATACGAAAAGGCTGAACTTTTTGTCGAATCTCTCTAAAGGTTCTGAGGAGTTTGGATTTTTAAGCTGGCAGCAAGGACCCAAGGGGACTGTTCAGTACCGGGTGGAAGTGCTAAGGATTGGCTCGAGGTCAGATTTCAATGCTTTCTTTGATGAAAAGAGCAGCACCAAGAGAAGTCTCGAAATCAAAGGAGATAGAATCAGTTACAAGAATTTTTCAGATGGAATTTATGCATTTAAAGTTTATGCGTTAGATTCAGAGAAAAATATTTTAGCAGATTCTAATTTAAAATTTTTAAAAGTTGGAAATCCTAAAAAGTAAATTATTTTTTCTTTCGCAATTCATCGGCAAGTCTTGCCACTTCTTCTTCGGTTGTTGAGAGTTCATCGGTTTTTGAGAGATCAAACCGTAAGCTGTAATCCTTTTGAGATACTTTGCGAATGTTTCCCTCAATGGCGCCGAGTCTTTGTTGAAATTTTAGATACAATATGTGAAGTGCTAATAAAATTATGATCGAGATAGCAAAGAAATTAAAAACTCCAATTTCTATAAAGGTATATAGAAATGCATTAGCACGAGGTTTAGTAAAGCCTAGCATGTAAAGGTTCTTTAGAACTTTATAGTTAAAAACATTTCTATTATCAAATTGGCTTAGAGACACTTCAGCAACACCGGAGGATTTTGATTCGTTTTGCAGTGTTCTTAAGAAAGAAGATTCATCGACAAGTTTTTCTTGAATTAAGAAATTTCCTTTTGTATCCATCAAGCTCAGCTGGCACTTTTCATCCGAATGGAGAGTGGAAACAAATTGATCAGTAAAGAGCGTGATTCTAATCAAGTGTTTTGAGGTAAAGCTTGTGATGTTATTGGGAATATCGAGCACTAGAACAGGCATGTCTGAAATTTTACTTTCTTGTAGGGTGATCTGCTCAGAGTTTGCGCTAGGGGCTATGAGTCCTTGATCGACCTTGATGTATTCGCTCTGTGCAATTTTATAAATATCGACAACGACATCATTTAATTTAAAATCTTTGAGAACCCATTCTTTTCCATCGTGTTCGTAATAACTGATCGCAAACCACTTGGAATCAAAGAAGGTATTTTCACTGTTTTCAATCCAGAGTTTAGAGTTGTTCACATTTTCTAGTAATAGCTGCTTAATCTGATAGGACTTGTCCTTTAAGTGATAGATACAGGACTGAGAAACCTCGGTGTTGAGTTTCTCTGGAATGATTGAGGTTCCAACAAAAATAAAACTCGCAAGCATCAAGAGTAGCGTTAGAAAAGCTACGGCAAAAATTCTGAGAGAATAATAATTTTTTTGGTTAGACATCATCATGTCTTATATCGACACGTTAAGAGGGAGAAATTAGGCTAGAAATTTTTGAGCACAAAAGGATTGGGTGGGAGGGTTTTCCTCTCCGCCCCCAAGCTAGGACTGTTTGATTTTGGTCTTTGTCGTCCCGGGTCTCCACGATCGCGGAAGGGACAAGCGATTTACACAGTTCTATAGAGCAAGGTGTGTGCCATAGGTCTAGCGAGATGGTGTGGCAGTATTTTGGATTTGATCGCGGCGAGAAAAATAGGTCAGTGTCATTGTAACACCTGTCGTATACAACTGTGAATTTTGGTGAATGACTTCATCCGTGAATGTCACCACTATGCTGTTTTTTAATGTGAGAGATAAGGCGCGCTTATTGTAATTTCTCGAGAGAAAATTTGAATTTTACATCACAAATTATTATTTCATGGATAAATCATTCTTTGTTTGTGAGAGAAAATTTTTTTATGAAAATGGTTGGAGGAATTTTTGTGGAACTTGTTTTTTTTGGGAATTTAATTTTTTTAGAAGTGCGGAGAAGGAAGGCATCCTGCCTGCTGAGAGCACTGCTCTCAGACTCTCGCTTCTGCCGGCCATCGTGGCCGTCAGATATTTATTAAAAAATATTAAAGCTAAGATCGGCTGGCCACGATGGCCAGACGAAACGGGTTCAAAAGGGCAGTTGCCCTTTTCAGGCAGGATGCCTTTCTTCTGAATGACGCAGTCTCAGTACGGAAAACTAGGGGGTACCTTTTTTTGGTCACTTTGCGGTTTTAGCGTGTTTAGAGTTTTGACAGGCTTTTTTTATTGTGATTTCAGATAGTTAGTGGTGGGTTAGATTAAGTGAGTTTTAAAACTTTATATCTTTAGTCGCGGTGTTTGTTGGTTAGGCAGTTTATAGGTTTTAAAATATCAGTGATTTCAGTAGCTTGTATTTATACCCAAATCTAGGTTTGGGTCTTTTTCTTGTAATGTATAATAGTATGAGAGCCCTTCCTAAATTAAGGACCCTAGTCCTATCCATTCTAATAGCTTCATCGGTAGCACTTGTAGCGTGTCAGCCTAAGCTTCAGCCAGAAGAGGATTGTAACTTTGTAATGAGCTCTGACATTCAGCGTGTATCGTGGAAGAACAAACTGCCTGTGAAGCTTTATATCTCACCAGAGGTGCCTACAGAGCTTAGAGAATCAATTAGAATTGCCGCATCTAAATGGAACCTTGAAATTGGTAAAGAAGCTCTATTAATCTATGAGTCAGATAACATTCCTTCAACGGTTCAAAAAGACGGTATCAACGTAATCTATTGGGAAGAATCTTGGAGTTCAGGTAAAGCTTCGGAGCAAGCGCGTACCACCATCACTTGGAGAGGCGATACCATCAATGAAGCGGACATCCTCGTAAATGCAAAAGATCACAAATTCTCAGCGTTTGGAGAGATTGCGCCTGGTAAAATCGATTTCACAAGTTTGATGGTTCATGAGTTAGGGCATGTTTTAGGTTTACAACACGTATCAGGTGAGCCAAGCGTAATGGCGCCAACGCTCGCAGAAAATACGCCGCGGCTTACAATTGAAGAAGTGGACGTTAACTCATTGAAATGTGAATACAATTAGGAGTCATATCTAAAGCGTAATGTAAGAGTTCCAAAATGGAACTGAGAAGAATGAAAGAAAATTTATAGAAAAATTATTTTTGCTATTGTGAAAGAATAAAAAAAAGTTAGAATCAATAAATCAGAGAGGTATAAATGTCGATTAAAATAAGCTCTAAATCTTTAGGAAATGCTCAAGCGAGCAAGAAAAACTTGTTCTCCAAGTTACAGAGCTTAACATTCAGTAACTTTGTACCTTCAACTTTTGCTTCTTCAAGACTTGAAGAGAGAGAGGGTCATCTAGATTTAGAGTCACAAGAGATCTTATCTCTTCTTAAAGGCAATATTGAAAAATTAGCTGACGCTAGCTCAAGAGTTGAATTTATGATGGGCGAAATTTCTCACTTAATGAAAAAAGGTATTTGATTCTATTCTTTTACTTCATTGTTCATATATTCTTCGTCAATCAATGTGAATTTTTTTAGCTTATCAGAATATACAAAAACATTTGCGTTATTGATATCAAACCACCAACCATGAATACCTAAGGTTCCTGCTTCTATGCGCTCTCTTACGAGAGGATAGGTTTTTACGTGTTCAATCTGTTGTAAAACATGGGCTTGAGAAATTTGGTTGTGCTCAGGCAATTCATTATTATCAATATCATGTCTATGAAAGCGCTGAAGGCTTGCCGCACCATATTTCAGCCAAGATTTCAAGTGTGGGTGAGTGGGTGGAAGATTATCAATTCCATTGCAAATGGCATTGATAGCACCGCATTCAGCATGACCGCAGATTATAATATTTTTCACATTTAAAGTTTGAATAGCATATTCAAAAGCTGCGATCTCCGATTCATCGCCCATAGAATATCCGCTACTAGAAGGTGGGATAATGTTTCCCACATTTCGGATCACAAAAAGATCTCCGGGGTTTGTAGAGGCAAAAGCATTAGGTGCGACCCTGCTGTCTGAGCAGCAAATAAAAAGAGCGTCGGGTTTTTGTTCTAAAGCGAGTTTTGCAAATTTCTCACGGTAACTATCTTGAGTGTTTTTTCTAAACTCGATAATACCGTTAATTAATTTTTTCATTTATTTGATTCCCCAAGGATGTCGTAATTTATCCTATGCTTTAGGAATTACAACTTTTAATATGCCGTCTCGATAGGTTCTTACGACGGCTTTCTCTTTAATCGCTTTTTCAATAGGGAATTCTTCTCTTACGGTCTCGTATCTATTTGTAGACGTTTTAACGCCTTCCTGTACATTGTCGTCTTTCCACGAGCGGTTACCGGTGACTACGAGTTTGTCTTTTTGCACAATGACATCAAAGTTCTTGGCTTCATGCTGAGGAACTTTCACCGTCACCATGTAGGAGTCGTCGTTATCTGCAAAGTTCGCATTGATTTTTGACATGGAGTAGAAGGGGTCATTTTCTTTTTCAGAGTATTTGTTGAGTTGCTTAACGTTGTTGGTTTTTGCGGCTTCGAGTTCTCTGTTGAAAACGGCTCTTTGGTTTCCAAGGGCGTCTTTATAATGCTGCTCATTCTTTGTGTACTTCTCGATATGTTCCGCTTTTTGGCGATCCATATCTTGCTTGTAAAGAACTTCCTGTTTTGATTTTTGCTGTTGATGATTTTTAAGAGATTCTTGTTTTTTACTCTCATGTTGAGCTTCGGCTTCAGTCATCTCTACTTTTTGATAGTTTTTTTGCTTTACTTGATGTTTTTCGAATCTTTGATTTTCTTCTGCTAAAGCTTGATCACCTTTTTTGTGTGTTTCTGCTAATTCTTTTCTGTATTGCTCTTTATCTCTCTTAGATTTTGTAGCGTGCAATTCATTTTGTGCTTGGAGGTCAGATTCATTTTGCTTTTGATTTGTCTCTATTTTCTTTTGCCCTTGCTCACGGATTTCTTTGTAGTTTTTAGTGTATTCATTTTGAATCTTTGAAAGGTTCTGGTTGCTTTGGTCTTGCTCAGCTTTTATAGAAGCTTGGTTTTTTTCTTGAACCATTTGGATTTCTTTTTTAGCTTTTTCCTGCTCTGCTTTCATTCTTCCTTCAAAGAAAGCGTCTTGTTCGCTGAGCGTTGAACTTTGCTGACCTTGGTTTTTTTGAAGCTGCTCACGGTTGGCGATATTCATCTTTTTGATTTTTTCGCTAGACTCCGATTCAATTCTTTGAATTTCCATATTGGATCTATTCTGGATATCAGAAACCCGTTTTTCGCTCTGCTGTTGTTCCTTAGAAAGAGTTTCAGAATATGTATTTTTTAAATTTCTATATTGATCATTGTATCTTTTTGTTTCTTGAGAAATTTGTTTTTGATTTTGATCTTTTATGTAGTTTGTTCTTTTAGCTTCTTCTTCTTGGGTAGACTTGATGGCTTCATTTTTTTGGTCTACTGCAGATTTAAGATTTTTTTCTTTTTCTTTGCCTTGAGCAAGGAGATTGACTTCGCGATCTCTATTGGAAGTTCGGATGTGATTGACGGCCGCTTCACCAGAATCTTTTTCGGTCTCGGCTTTGTTGTCGTAACTTTCGCGTAAATTTTTAATGCGTTCTTCTTCAGATTTTACAATCTGTTCGCGCTGTTGAGCATAGCGTTCGGCAAGCTTGGCATTGGAATCATTGTTCACGGAACTCATGCTTAAATTCTAGCATGAGTTTGTCTCTTATGGAGATGCGATTTTGCGCTGAGCTGGGCTTTGGCTGGGTGTTGATTGACGGGAAGGTTTTTCGCAGTACTTTTTATGATAACTGGAGTCGCCCCAGCACATCCAAGTATCACGGTACATAACGATTTCTCCTTGGCCAAGGTCGTAGTATCCTGGGTATTGGAGTGGATCTAAAGAGCTGATCACGATGCGTTCGCTTTTGGTTTCTTGATTTTGAATTACCAATTCAAAAACACGGTATTCGGCGAATGCTGAATTCACGAATATAAAAGACATTATCGTGATGAATAAAAAGAGGAGTATTCTCATACTCCTCTTTTCGGATTATTTTACTTTAGTATTTAGTGTCCGAATCGTAAAAACCAGTAAGGCACTTTTGATTTAGAAGCAGGTTGGTCCTACTCGGCACTCATAAGTTCTAGATTTATCTGATGGACAAGGAGCTACAGGCTGTGAAGCTGTGTCTCCAACAGGGGTACACGGTGTGCCAGTAAGGATTGGCCCAGGTATACCGCAGCCATAGTCTTCAAGTCCTGCGAAGCACCAGACTCCCATTACAACAGGAGGAGATGCGCTGCAACCTGCGTTGCTGCCGCCTCCAGAGCCATTGCAGTTCCAATTCCATGGGCCTGACCCCGTCACAGCAGAAGCTGTCCCACTTGAACAAAGATTTGTGGTTGGGGCTGAAGCAACCGTAGTTCCATTCGCTGTTCCGCATGCACCATTCACCATTGCTCCTACGCTAGCAGAACAGCCAGCATCTCCGCCTCCCCCTGAGCCCTCACAGCTCCAACTCCATGGGCCAGCGCCAGTCACTGCAGAGGCTGTCCCACTCGAACAAAGATTTGTGGTTGGGGCCGATGCAACGGCAGTCCCATCGGCAGTTCCGCAAACGCCGTTGATGACAGGGATAGAATAAGATTTACTACAATCAGCGCTGGTGCCGCTTCCAGTTCCTGCACATGACCATGTCCAAGGGCCAGAGCCTGACACAGCAGAAGCTGTTCCTGCATTACACAATGAGGTAGGCGCTGTAGGGCCAGAGGTTCCATGATCACTGCCGCAAGCTCCGTTTGTTCCTCCGCATGTAATGCATTCGATGTTTCCTTGGGTGCATACTACTCCAATCGGTAGAAGCCTTTGGAAATACTGTTGGTCTCCAACATTTGTACATGCAGTTCCGATTAAGTTAGGAACTCCATGTGCCGTAGTATAACCATTGTAACCGCAGCCGCTAGATGGCCCCGGAGAGCACTCGGCGTTTGATCCGAAGCAGCTCCAGCAACCGGCAGTACATGCGCCAACAGAGCAGTTTTGATTTGTGAATGAACCGCTTAAAACCCCATTGGTGCAAGTTCGGTTTTCTGAAATGCAAGTGCTCGCGCAGGCTACGGAACTTGTCTGATAAGCTGTAACGCTAGTTCCATTTGGAATCTCAGTTCCCCAAGGTGTTTGGCAGTCAGTACATGGCGTTGTACTCGCAGGCATTGGTCCAATACAGCAAGATGTTGGACAATTTACAGTTCGAGTTCTCACTGCACCAACGCAAGCACCCCATGCACCGACGTTCCAGTTTGAACATGGTGTGCAACTTGTCGGCCCTTGTGGGCTGCCAATTCCTGAAGTGCAGGAGTTAAGAGCTGGACAATAAACCGGAGAGCAATCGTTTGCGGCAGGAGAGCTGTTATTCGTAGGACATGTACAAATATTCCCTGTGCAAGTAGGGCCTCCAGCTTCTGCAGAAGTTACGCCGTAACTTGGATCTTCGCAGTCAACTGCAGTTGTGCAGGCGGTACCTTCTTTGGCGCAAGTGTTGAAACACTTTCCTGTTCTTGAACAATAAGATCCTGCTTCGCAAACATTTCCGCCTCTTTGTGTTCCGCCGTAACGGAAGCAATGATTGGCCGCGGGGGGGAATGTATGAGGAACGCTGGTTAGAGGTGTCGAGTATCTCATCGGAGGAGTCGTGTTCTGTTGATATCTACCACAAGGATCTACGACAATGGCGCAAAAATTACCGGAAGGATCTTGGGTGCAACCAGAGTTGGTCATGCTATTCCATCCGCCTGTACCACATACTGTTCCTAGTGTAGGAGTAAAAGTTGCATCCAAATTAGGACATAATGTAGAAACCCCACAAGCTTTGGCAGGTGCAGTAGCCGCGGTAATGACCGATGCAAAACTTGGAATCGGTGTCGAAAAATTTTCTGCCGGTGAGTAAGTTGCACCAACGGTAGCTGTGGAATCCAAGCACCAACTTTGCACAGGTATCGCCTGAAGTGTTCCACAATTATTTTCAGCAGAGAGAGAAAGTGTATAACCACCTTCCGAAGCCACGGCAGGAAGTCTTGCGGTACAATCTACTCCTACACAGTTACAGCCGGGAATTACACCCGGAGCGGCACTTGGTATTATTGTTGTAGCACCACTGGGACTTGTTAATAAGCCGCTGCAATTATGTGAGATTGAAGAGGGGCCTGGTGGTAACGGTGGAGTATAAACAACACTTCCTATGAATACTGGCGCTCCACCTTGACATTGAAATTTGCCTCCTGCAAATGCAACCATAGCGTCCGTATATTTTGGTGCAGATGTTCCAGTTAGACTTGGTGCAAAGCTTCCCACAGCATTTCCCGCATTTGCAACGTGATTTGTATTGTCAGATATAGGGCCCATGACAGGAACTGAATCAATGATGGAGAAGTGGGCCGGTGAAGCAGAAGAGCAACTTGGAGATCCATTGGCTGGATTACAAAAAGAAGGTCCAACATTTCCAGATGTATCAACAGTTCTTACATCGACAACATAACCTTTCATAGAGCGAAGGCCTGAGAGAGTCAGAATTGCATTTGCTGTTCTTTGTGTATTGCCATTGCCAGAGACAAGGGGCTGATACGATATTGAAACATTTCCTGCCGTAGTGCCATCAGAGTCTTTCACAGTTGCATTTTCGCAAGGTTCCCATACGTTCGCATTGGTAGGATCATCAAACCAAGTTTTTTCTCCAATTCTACATAGGAAAGCAGTTCCTGGTTCTGACTCTAGACAAGCAGCACACGCAGCATTATTGAATGAATCAAATAAATCCGGTCCGGCCCCGGTGGCATCAGAACATGTTGTAGAGTTAATCTGTTGTTGGCAGTTTGTTTGGCAGGCAGTTCCTGCATTGCTTTTGAAAGTTCTTATCGCAATTTGTACAGGCGCAGGAGCTCCGCAAATCGCAGGGGATATAATTCCAGGTCCACAGAGATTTTGGTATTGAATCAGAGTCAATGCAGGAGTTGTATCCATTGTTCTTTGGACAGTTCCTGTTCCAGTGCAAGATTTTTCTTGATCGGTTCCTCGTTGGATGGTTACACGCACTTTAAATTCTGCTCGTGTAGTGTCTTGTGAGCTAGGGAGGTCGGCCATGGCAAGTCTTCGAGCTGTACAAGGGATACCATCAAAATCTACAGCAAGATCTATTTCTACGTTTCTATCTGTGATTGTAAATCCTGGTCTGGGAGTGGAATCGTCGTAGAATCTTTCACCGCAGTTGGGGCCCATGTCCAGGCCATTGCAGCAGAAGTTTCCGCTGGCCGCTAGGGCAATGAGTCTATTCGTAGAATTTTTAATGTTGAGATAGTTAAAATATTTCCATGGAGGAGGAATTTGAGTTGCTGTTGGTGGTAAACTCAATGTACCTGTTCCGGTGTATATAGGAATGGGCGTAGAGGTGAATCTAAATCTATCAATGCCATCGTCAGTTTGATCAAGGCCTTGTGGAAAATCTACGCCGCCAGCAGGACCATATGAAGAAATAAACAGAGAGGTTTCATCTTTTTTGATATATTCCACAAGAGAGTTTGCAATATTTTGGCAGCTCCCTGCAATCTCGATTCTTTTTGAAAGTCTACTCTGATCGCTAACAACATAGGCAACAGTCATTGCTATTGTTATGACCAATGCGGCGGCGATAAGTGCCCCCACTAAACCAACCCCACGTTGATTTAAAAATAATGTAATTAATTTATTTTTCTTCATATTAATACTTTCTTAATAGAATAAGATTTTGTCAGCTTAAATTATATACTTATCGGCTGTCTATACCGCTGGACATAAGTCTTGCTGAATTTTCTCTGAATAATAATCTGTATTCTAATAAGACAGGGAGACGTTTGGAGTGTCTCATATTGAAACGCACTAAAGAAGATGAGTGCTAATTATTAAAAGAATAGGCTGCCACTCACGAAAGATAAATATCTTAGTGGAAAATAATATGAGTATTTAGAATTTACTTTTTAAAGTTTAAGCCTAATGTTTAAACTTCGCAGATTCTAAAATCGCATTATCTACGATGTTGAAGTACGTACGAACCAAAAGTTCATAGGCCTCTTCATCTAGATTTTTTAAGAACTTCTGCTTTTCGACAATGGATTTTTGAGAGATAAAATCACTCAAAATTCCTTGAACTCTTTTAACATTATCAAAGTTAAAAAAGTCGATGTCCTCTGTTGGTGTCTTCAAAATTTTGCCAATAATCTTATTGTCAAAAAGAAGATGCAATCCCTGAATGGATTGCGAAAGTAGATACTCTATTTCGCTCAATTTATCTGCTGATATTTGTATGACATTGCGTCCTTGCAAAGCCATCCCCCCTGTTGAAGTTTTTGGTGCTGTTTTCATCCGAATGTACTAATTTCCCCTACCTTTATTTCAAGCGCCATTAAGTCTCTTTGCAACAAAAATCAATTGTGTTTGACATGCGCAGTCAGACGCGAGTGAATAGTAAGGTGAGCGGTAAAAAGAAAAAATCTAAAAAATCAAGAGACTCTCAAGGACAAAGAACTCCAATCATCATCGATGAAAGTCGAGGTTGGATTTTTAATGACGAAAATGATGTGGTTGCGCACTTCAGAGAGCAAATCGAAATTCTCGAAAAAGAATATCATGAGTGGCGTCCTGAAACCGACATCAACTTGGATGAGATCGAAAACATTGATCAGCATCTCTCTGAACTTTTACAAGAACCCGATGAGGTCTGGTTGTCGACAACAACTCTTAAAGGAATTTCTTTAGGAACTTTTGTTGGATATTTTGAGGCTGAAGAAGAAGACATTAGTTTTTATTATATCACGCTGACATACTTTGTAGATAATATTCCGCGTTTTGTGTTCTTGCATTTTGCGACAACAGATTTAAATCTTGTAAAAAAATATCAACGTGGTGAAAAAATTTATGATCGTAATAATCAAGAGATTCAATCTGATGAAGAAGCCGTGGATGCTTTGACGGAAGGTGATGAATTGGCGGTTGGTCTTTATGGTGCGATGTTAAAGCTGAGAAATCAAACGGATATTCCTGAGAATGAATTTCCGAGCTACATCAAGCACCGCGAGGAAACAATTGAAGAGCCCGATGAGATCTGGAGAAAAATTGATTCTGAAGGTCGTATTTTAGTGAGTTTTGTTAAATCCATCGAAGATGCTGGAGATGTAAAATACATTGTTGTGACCACTGAAGATGAAGCTTCGGAAAGCCAATACTTATTATTTTCATTCCCAACAAAAGATCCAAATCTAGTGGATAGATACAAGCAGGGCGAATCGGTAGATGCAGCTTCATATACTCGGGAAGAATCGCATTAGGGAATTAGTATTTATCTGAATTCGCCGCGAAGTACCTCGTTGGTATTATCAAGGTTTCCTAGGTTGTCGTCTTCGTAAATTACAAACCAAGCGTCGCTGCTATTGAAGACCACCGAAAAACTATCGCCAGGTCTTAGGCCATCGGTTAAATGCGCAAGTCGTACATCGGTTGCTGTATTTAGGGTTGCAATGTCTGATTCCACTTGAACGCCATAGATAGAAACTTCGCTTCCGAGAAAAGTATCATTGTAGCAAACTTGGAAGTTGAATTCGTTGAGTGAGCCTACCAAGAAAGTCACTCGCATGCCAACACCACCTTGGATAAAGTTTGGTGTGCAATAAGAGCTTGCTCCATTACCACAGGAGATCACAAACGATAATAAAATCGCAATAGATGCAAGTAAGCTAGTTCTTAGAGCTTTGCTCGCTATATTAAGCATTGCCAGGGAGCTGTGTTTCATAAGATAATTATAAATGAGAGAGAGCCTAAATATGAAGCTTATTTTAAAGATGTTAATTTTATTTGTCAGTGGGTTGGGATTAATTTCATGCTCACTGTCTCAAAAAGAGACAAACGGTCCGATTTCCTTAAGCCTAGAAGGCATTCCTGGGCACAAAGACAATTATGCAATTCACTCTCAAACTCTCGTTGAAAATGTAAGCACAGATAAACTTCTTCATCAGAAAATCGAAATTGTAGAATTTGATGTAGCAACAGAGATCTCTAAAATCGATAAAAAAAATTCTACAGTTGCGATTGATACAAAGACCACAAAAAAAGAAGGATCATTAAGTCTTCATGATATGGCTTATCCGGAGCTTGATGAAACAATTCATTTTGTTTTTGATTCTCGCGGAAGAGTGATTCAAGCAGGGAAACATAATCCCGGAACGATTTTTTTTGTATCGCCATTACCACTTCCAGATAAAATTGTAAAAGTCGGCGACACTTGGACCTACAAAACGGAATGGGTCACGCTCGAAAGTCAAATGCCAATGAAACTGGAGCTTGTGATGGTTCTTAAAAAAGCCATTAAATGTTTTGGCAACGAATACTGTGCTGAAATTGAGTGGTCTGGAAAAGTATTCCCTGATCAAATCAAGATGCCAATCGAAAGTAAAATCTCAGGCTATTCACTCTATCGTCCAAAAACAGGAAGTCAGATTTGGACCTGGTCAAGAAACGAAGAAACTCTCGAACTTCAGGGTGTGAAAATGAAAGTATCAACCTGTATCCAATCCATCTTAAAATCTGAAAAATCAAAAATCAATCCCTTCGCTGGAAGAGCTCCGGTGTGTGATCCTGCCGATGCCAATGGCCCATTACCAAATGTCGCAAAAGTAAAAATCTAAAAAAAGGTGCTCCTTTTAGCTGAGGTCGGCCCAGGTGTAGCCGTCGTCGTTGGAGGATTCGCTGCCGGCTTGCCACTTTTGGATGTAGACACTTCTTGATAAGTATTTTCTTACAGATTTTTTTAATGCCTCAGTGCCGTGGCCGTGAATGATTTTTACTCGGTCCACTTGCTCTTGAAGAGCTTTGTCGAAAGATTTTTCTAGTTCTTCAATGGCTTGATCTGTAGACATTCCACGAATATCAATTTCGATTTCATCTTGAGGAAGTTTGATTTTGGATTTTTTCTGTTGCTGTACAGGATGTTGGATATTCGGCGCATTTGCAGCTCTCACATCTTTCCAATGAATTTGTAGTCTCATAGATTTAGAAAGTACAGTCACTTCACCTTTAGAGTTAGGAAGTCCTTGGATGATTCCATCTTGTCCTAAATTTGATAAATAGGCTGTGCTTCCGGGCGGAAACTGTCTGGAGAACTCTTCTACTGAGGTTACCGAAGGAGTCGAGCCTGTAGACTTTACGATTTCTGGAAATTGTGCTTTAACCTTAGAAACATTGGGATTAGCTCTAAATTCTTCGATGATTTTTTCGATTTTCTTCTCAGCACGATCTACAGCTTTAGAAATATGATGGTTTTTTTCGGACTCGAATTTTTTAAGAACGTCTTTGTATTTGTTCTTTTCCGTTTCCATCATGCGTGTTTCAAGTTCAAGTTTTCTGGAAAGCTCGACAACTTTTTCTTTGTATTGGTCGAGTTCGTTGAGTTTTTCTTCACGCACGCGGGTTTCCGTAGACAAGTAGCTCATAGCTTTTTGAATAATGCTCTCAGGAACCCCCGCAGCTTTAGCTGTTTTCAAAGCAAAGGATCTTCCGTGAATTCCCATAAAGAGTTTGTAAGTAGGATGATCTGTAAATTCCATGCTTCCACAGGTGATTGGAGATTCTTTTGGCCAAATTTGTTTTAGTGGGCCCAAGTGACTTGTGATAACTCCAAAGACATCGTTTTCAGCATAATGCTCGATAAAACTTTTAGCAATAGCAGCGCCTTCTTCGGGATCCGTAGACCCGCAAATTTCATCCACTAAGATTAAATTATCTTTTCCTTTCGCTGTGAGCGCCTTACTCAGAGTATTGAGATGAGCGGCGAAAGTACTCATGTGTTCATCCACACTCTGTGTGTCACCAATGGCGACAAAGATAGTTTTAAAAAAAGGAATTTTTGATTCTTCAGCTGCAGGAACTAAAAGTCCGCATCTTGCCATATGGCAAGTGAGGCCGATAGCCTTCAATAATACTGTTTTTCCCCCAGCATTGGGACCAGAGAGAATTAGAACTTTCTTTCCATCATCAAACTCTACATTATTTGAAATGACTTCTTTGATATTTTGAAATGAGAGCAAAGGATGTCGTACTTCTTTTAAGAAAAACTCATTGTCTGTAAATTCAAAAGTACTTGAATTTGTTTTAAGTGCAAATTGTGCCTGAGCCAATCGTTGATCACACTCAAGCATCTTGTGGTAAGCTCTTAAGAGTTCATTGCATGATCCGGCGACAAAGTGGGTGAGTTGAGTGAGAAGTTTTTCAATTTCCGCTTCAATTTCACTCTCGGCTTCTTTTAATCGATTATTGATCGCGATAATTTCTTTAGGTTCCATGAAAACAGTTTGTTTTGTTTGAGAAGAATCATGAATGATCCCGTCAAACTGACGCTGTTTGCCACTTCGGATAGGCAATACCCAACGTCCCTCACGATTTGTCACATAACGGTCTTGAAGAAGTGTTTCCATCTCGTGAGTCTTAACGAATTTATCCAGCGTTGTTCTGATCTGTCTTTCTAGATTTTTCTTTTCGTTATAAAGATTATGAAGTGTTTCACTGGCGTCAACTCGGATGTCGCCTTCAAAGGTAATTATTTGGTCTATGGCAGAATGAATTTTCGTAGTGTCCATCAATTGCGCAAGAGATGAGGTCGTCCAATCATTGGTTGTTTGCGATAGAGTTTTCTGAAGATTAAAAATATCAAAGCAAAACCTTCTTACTTCTTGGAATTCAGAAGTCTTAAGTACCGCTTTTCTTTTTAAACGTTCAAACCAACTAAAGAAAAGATCGAGAGAGTCTAATCTTGGGCGAAAATCTAAGGAGACAACTGCTTTCGCTTGATAAATTTCATTCACTTGTTTTTGAGATTCTTCCTTGGTTTTGAAAGGAGCGGTCTTGGCAATTAAATCTTTTGCAGTAGAGCTGGTGGAGTAATTTTTAATTTTCTCCAAAGTATCATGCCAATCTAAATTTTTAAATTGGTCTTTTTTGTTGTGCTCTAGGCTATTACTCATTTTCTTTTTTGCTCCACCTTTTTAATTTATATGGCTTCAATTTATATAGCTTTAGAAGATAGATGAGGGCAAGTATTACTGCGAAATAGTCAAGATATAGAAAACGTGAATAGATTGTCTTGGGTGCATTCTTTAAATAAGGAACCACTACGGTTTTAGCCCACTCTTGTTTTTGTGGAGAAATTTCTATAACTTTTCCGCTGGCTAAAATCACAGAGGAGATTCCGGTGTTGGTCACGCGAATCATGGGACGTCTAAATTCCACGGACCTCATCAGCGTCATATAGAGATGCTGATAAGATTCAAAGGTATGTCCGAACCAAGAGTCGTTTGTAATATTCACGAAAATATCCGCGCCATCATCAACTAATCCTTTTGAAAACCAAGGATGTAATCCTTCGTAACAAATTTGTGGACCCAGTTGAACCTCTTCGGATGTTTGGGGTTTTGTAATACTAAGGACATGAGGGCCTACGCCTCTTTCAAAATCAGCTATGGTTGGAAGTAATTTTAAAAGAAATGGAAAGTGATCAGAGAAGGGCAAATATTCACCAAAAGCGAGGAGAATATGCTTTTGGTAAACGCCAGTATTTTTTCCGGTCGTATCAAAGGTGAAGATGGCATTGCTTTGTCTTCGAGTTTTGCTGTCTTCCGTGAAAGCGCCAGTAAACAAATTGATTTGGTTTGATTTTACATAATTCAAAACAGATTTGACAGCTTTTACACGGTAGAATCTGGGCTCCATAAATTCTGGAATAGAAGTTTCTGGCCAAATGATCAGATCAGGCTTGTTGACTAACTCCGGAGTAGTTAAATCAAAATGCTTTTGTACAGTTTTGCTTTTGAACTCTGGTCCAAAGATTTCCCATTGCTTTTCTTGATTTCCAATATTGGGTTGAACCATAAGGGCTTTGATTTCTGTGTCTGTTTTTTCCCAAACATGTTGCTTGTAGAGACCGATTGCATTGATAATTGCAAAAAATAAAACAAAATAAGTCACTTGTTTTTTAAATACCGGACGATCTTTGATATTGAGATAAATATACAAAATCCATCCATTGATAATCAAGGTCAGAGAGCTGAGGCCAGTAACACCAATTGTGTCTGCCAATTGATAAGCAGGAAAATCTCCGTAGAACCAAGAATATCCAAAGTACCAAGGAAAAATCTGAGGGTTGAGTTTTTCGAATAAAGCTGTAAGTAGGGCTAGAACAAAAATGGATTTTCCTTGAGAGAAAGAAAGTTTTTGATTGAGGCGATACCAAACCACCGCTGCTAAAGGAAAATGCAGATTTGTGAAAGAAGCAAAGGCAATAAGACCAATCGCTCCAGCAAAGGCAGGCATGTGGCCAAATTCCATAATTGTGTGTGGAATCCAATGAAATCCAATGATCGTAAAAACAAAAGGGGTGAGCCAGCTATAGAAGAAGATTTTCTTTAGGCTGGATTCTTTAAGTAAGACTGTCCAAAGAGGACAAAGGGAAAAGAACAAGGCCCAAGGGGGAAAAGGAATATAACTTGTTCCAAACATGATCCCCGAGAGTATGCATAGCCTTAGCGGTTTCGAAAGCGTAAAAAATGATGTCAGTCTCGAGAAGAAAGTCATTGATATTTTCCTTTAAACATTCGAACATTATAGATAGGAATTTATACTTATGGAACACTTTTCTTGTCCTGAATGTGGTTATGAAAATCCCAAGGGCAGCGTATCTTGTAAACGCTGTCTGCTGATCTTTGAAAAATACGAAAAAAAGAACATGAAGGTAAATTCTCAGGTGAATGGCTCTAAAAAGCTAGATGAGAAATGGCGCGAGCTTCTTACTGAGTACGATAACAAGGACAAACATGAGGCCTTTATTGCTGATGCCCTCAAAGAAAAGAATCTTCAGTACGCCTCTCAGCAATATCGCAAAATGCTCGATATGAACGGTGCAGACGAAACTGCCAAAAGAATGATCGATAAGATCATTCAGATCGCAACACTGACTTATGTTCCACCTTTTAGAAAGGAACCACCCAAAAACACAAGATGGATCACGCTTTCCATCTTAGCATTGATAGTTATTGGTGTGATAGCTATGACCTTAATGTTCATGTCGAGAAGACCCTAATCCAATCAGTTGAATCAGTTAAGAGTCTTTTCATTTTTATCTGCGATTGTATTTAAAAGTTGGTTCAACTGATTCAGTTGTTGTGAGAGAGCTGGGTTACGGTTGTTGTTGTCCACAACGGCTGTTGTGTTTGATAAAATTTGATTCGAAGTTGGAGCTGCGATTCCACTCACCGGAACTGCTGGATGGATTGCAAGAGCTGCCCAAGAATTTAAAATCCCTGAGGTCTGAGTTTTGGTGAACATGGTAGCTCTTGTGTCTGCTGTTGCTAAAATTTGATTCTTAATTTGTTTGAAATCCATATCTGAATTGTTGGCCTTAAGTAATGCAGCCACACCGCTCACGAAAGCGGTTGCTTGTGATGTTCCTGTCATTGTCCCGTATCTGCTTCCTGGGAGTGTAGAATAAATTCCTTCGCCTGGAGCCGCGATATGCACAGTCTTCATTCCATAATTGCTACTTTGTAAAACATTGGCGTCAGCATTGATTGCAGTCACAGAGATGATATTTGGTAAATTGTAGTTTGCAGGGTAGTAGTGAGCCTTATCTGAATTTGACTTTTCATTGCCGGCTGCTGCCACAAAGATAATTCCAGCATCGTTAGCTCTTTTTACTGCATCATATTCTGTTTGAGAATAATCAAGTCCGCCACCAGAGTAATTGATGATATCGACTTTTTTGTCTACGGCGTAGTGAATAGATTTGATTGTGTTTTTTAGGTTGTCTGTTCCTGGAGCTTTTGGATCATAATATTTTAAGATCATAAGGCTGACTTTTGGTGAAACTCCGCTGATACCGATTCCGTTTCCGCCTTCGGCACCTACGATACCAGCAATGTGTGTCCCGTGACCGTGGTTATCAGTAAGATTTCCAGTTCCTGTGATGAAATTACAACCATGGATATCGTCAATACAACCATTCTGATCGTCGTCAATTCCAGTCTTACCATTTTTTTCTGCTTCGTTAACCCAAAGGTTATTCTTGATATCAGGGTGATTAATATCGATACCTGTATCGATGATTGCTACCACTACTTTTCTTGAACCTGTAGTGATATTCCAAGCTTTGTCGACGTTGATGTCTGATAAACCACCTGTTCCAAGTAGTCCCCAATTTTTCTTAATTGCGGGGTCATTTAAAAGTACGCTTTGTTCTTTTTTAATTTGTTTTACAACTTTTGGTGTACTGAGGGATGGAATTCTTAAAGACTCTTCGTTATAGAGCATTCCCATTTCAACGGTTTTCCAAACACAGAATGATCCAATAACTAAAGCTAAGCCTAAGCATGCAGCTTGAGTTCGACGATATTTCTTGTCGCTTAATCTTACGATGAATGCCTTTTTGTCTTTGAGTTGAAATGCCATATATTAGTTGCCTCCATCTGGGATAAATAAAGCGCCCAGATACAGGTATATAAAGCAATGTGCTTGCCAAAGTTAAACTATTGAAATTAATAAATAATCTCAGGTTAAAACGCATGGTTTGTTGATCAATTTTTGAGCCCTTGTCAACTCTCTAGACAGCGTGGAAAATTCTTCTAAGGATGCGTATCGAAAGGAGAATTAGCTGATTTTTTGGGCAATAAAAACTAACTTTAATGGCAGTGGCTATGACGACCTTTTCTTGACGCAACTCTTGCCATTTAGTACCTCTAAATCCTTGCAGTTATACAATAAAATAATAAAACTGAAAAACAAACTTGAAATAAACAAACTGAGGTACAACCGTGTTTAGTCAATCACTACTGATTTCACCAATTATTATCGGAGCTCTTGGGCTTCTAGTTGCGTTAGCTTTTTACATCCGTGTCATTCGCCAGCCTACTGGAAATGAATTAATGAATAAAATCGCAGGCTATATTCGAGAAGGTGCGATGGCATTCCTTATGCGTGAATATAAAGTTCTTTTTGTTTATGCAATAGTTGTTGGTTTAGCGTTATGGTACGCACTCGGTTTAGTAGCGGCATGGAGCTTCTTGCTTGGAGCTGCATTATCACTTCTGGCTGGATTCTTCGGAATGAAAGCTGCGACTTACGCAAACGTAAGAACAACTCAAGCAGCATCTACAGGTTCAAAAGCCAAGGCATTACTTGTAGCACTTGATGGTGGTGCGGTGATGGGATTGTCAGTGGCAGGCTTAGCGTTGATTGGTCTTGGAGCTTTATATTTAATTTATCAAGGTACAGAAATCGTAAGTACGGTTCTTCATTCATTTGCTGTGGGCGCATCTTCAATTGCACTTTTTGCTCGTATTGGTGGCGGTATTTATACTAAGGCTGCGGATGTAGGAGCCGACATTGCCGGAAAAGTTGTTCAAGGAATTCCTGAAGACGATCCAAGAAATCCAGGCGTAGTTGCGGATAATGTTGGCGACAACGTCGGTGACGTTGCAGGTATGGGCGCGGATCTTTATGAATCCCTGGTTGCAGCAATTGTTTCAGCAATGGCGATTGCCTTTACGATTCCAGTGGCGAATCTTACAAATTTAACGGTGGAAGGTACCGCTTACGCAGAAACAAGACTTGTGGGTGTTGTTGCACCATTACTTCTTTCGACTCTTGGACTTTTAATTTCTGTGGTGGTGATTTTTGCGGCACGTGCCTTCAGTGGTTCGAGCCCAGCAGCAGTTTTGAGAGGAGCGTTGATGGTTCCTCCAATTCTTTTAACCATTGCTAGTTATATTTTAATGCCAATGTTTGGTTTAACCCAAAGTGTGACAGTGGCTTTAGCCGCGGGTGCCTTTGGTGGTGCGATCATTGGTTTGATCACGGAGTATTACACGGCGGCAAAACCAATTCGTTTGGTTGCAGAAGCATCTTTAACTGGTGCGGGAACAAACGTCATTCGTGGTTTAGCGGTGGGGATGGAATCCGTTGCAATTCCACTGATCGTTGTGGTGATCGCAGCATACATTGCGGATCATGTTCTTGGAATTTACGGAGTGGCCTTGGCTGCGGTAGGAATGCTTGCCGGTACAGCAGTTGTGATGACAGTTGATGCTTACGGACCGATTGCAGATAACGCTGGTGGGATTTCTGAGATGTCAGGTCTTGGCCCCAACGTTCGTGAAATCACCGATGAATTGGATGCTGTGGGAAATACCACTGCTGCCATTGGAAAAGGTTTTGCGATTGGTTCTGCGATCCTAACGGTTGTTGCTCTTTTTGGTGCTTTCAATATGGAAGTGAATCACATTCGTGAATTGAATAATCTTGCAAAAATGTCTTTAGATTTAGCTTCGACACAAGTTCTTATCGGTATCTTGATCGGATCGATCTTGCCATTCCTTGTGGGCTCAACAACAATGACAGCCGTAGGGCGTGCGGCGCAAAAAATTGTGGTGGAGATTGCTCGTCAGTTCAAAGAAATTCCAGGATTGATGCAAGGTAAAGCAGATCCTGAGCCCGCAAAGATCGTAGACATTGCGACGAAAGCGGCGTTAACAGAAATGATTTTACCGGGAATGATTGCCGTTGTTGCTCCGGTAGCAATTGGATTCTTAATGGGGCCGCAGGCGCTAGCGGGAATGTTAGCGGGTGCTTTAGCGGTGGGTGCAACGCTTTCTCTTTTCATGGCAAATGCGGGTGGAGCTTGGGATAACGCTAAGAAATACATCGAAAAAGGAAATCTTGAAGGTCATAAGAAAGGTTCGGATGCTCACAAGGCAGCAGTAGTTGGAGACACAGTGGGTGACCCGTTCAAGGACACCTCAGGTCCCGGCATTGCAATTCTCATCAAGGTAATGAGCGTAGTTTCTTTATTGATCGCATCTCTCATTGCGCTGATCTAATCGAACCATTTTAATAAAGTTAGCGTCTGCGAATTTTGCAGACGCAATTTTTATCTTTTTTTTTAAATACCGTTTGTTAGAATGTCCGAGTAAAGGCACATGGATAATTCCACCGCCGATTCCTATCAAAGTACCGAGACATCCAATACTAAAGCCCAAAATAAAAATAAACTCACTCTGTTTTATATCATCTTTCACGGTTGGAATATTGGACTGATATTTTTGCAATTGATATTTATAGGTAGTTAAACAATTATAGTGTAATATCGTAAGTTCTAAACTTTGATAAGGTGGATAATCCACGCATAGTTATTTGAATTAAAGGGGTGCCTGTGTCTGGAGCTGTAGATCAACGGACGTTTCGTCAGATTTTATTTCGTAACATTATTTTACCGCTAGCACTTGGACTAGTGAGTTGTTCGATTTTTGTTAGTTTAATTATCTATATTATGAATCTTAATGGCTGGGTGTATCACACAAACATTATTCTCTTAAAAACTGGAAAAATAGAACGAACTTTTTCTAAGGCTGTTTCCTCTCTTAGAGGGTTTGTTTTGACGGAAAAAAAAGAATTCATCGAGCCTTACTATGAATCTAAAGATATATATCAAGAACTTTTAAAGGAGCTAGAATCTAAGGTATCTGATAACGTTATGCAAACCCGCAGAGCTGTAGAAATAAAAAAACAATATGATAATTGGGTATCATTTGCGGAAAAAACGTTAGAAATTCAAAGAAAAAATGGAAAGCGAGCCGCAACTGATCATATATTGGAAGGGCAAGGAAAAAAAATTGTCGATACTCTCTATGTACAATTCGGTGAATTTCGAGATGCCGAAGAAAGCCTGAGAAATAAGCGCGTTTATTCTCAACATCGTTTTGCACGTATAGCAATGGGTGTGGCCATTGTATTGAGTTTGCTTTTTGGAATTTTGATTGCGGTTTATGGTCGTAGACAACTTTTAGGTCTTTCGACTTCTTATGAAGACATTCTAGAATTGCAAGTTAAGCAAAATGAAACGTTAAAAATACAAAATTGGATGAAGTCAGGGCAAGCAGAGCTGGGTATTGTAATGACCTCCGATATGCTTTTAAAAGATTTAAGTGAAAAAATTCTCCAGTATGTAGCGCAATTTGTAAAAGCAAAAATTGGGGTGATGTATATTGCCAACGATCATCAAGTGTTTGAAATAAAATCAACATACGCTCATGCTCAAGAAACATTTCCCCTGAAGAGCTTTAAAATTGGTGAAACGTTATTGGGACAAGTGGCCAGAGAAGGCGAGATTGTACAAACCAAAGACCTACCTCCTGAATACTTTAAAATCACATCTGGAGTGGGGGAGATGAGTCCTAAGCATGTTGTTATTGTTCCTATTTCTTACAATAAGCAGGTGAACTCGCTTATTGAACTTGGATTTATAGATGATGTGAATCCTCAATCTTTGGAATGGTTAAATCAAGTAGGCGAAAGTATCGGCACTGCTATAAAGACAGCCAAGTACAAAGACCATCTTGAAGTTCTCCTGGAGGAAGTCCAAAATCAAGCGGAAGAACTTCAATCTCAACAAGAAGAGTTACGGGTCAATAACGAAGAGTTAGAAGAACAAACGAAAATTTTAAAAGAAACTCAATCTCATTTAGAATCCCAACATGCAGAACTTGAACAAACCAACTCTCAGTTAGAAGAACAAACGCAAGCTCTAGAAAATCAAGCTGATATTTTGAATGAAAAGAATCAACAGCTGAATTTAGCTCAAGAAGATCTCAAGAAAAAAGCAGAGGAACTCAAGAAATCTAGCCAATATAAATCTGAATTTTTAGCAAACATGTCTCATGAATTGAGAACTCCACTGAATAGCTCGTTGATTCTAGCCAAATTGCTTGCAGACAATAAAGATAAGAATCTCACTGGGCAGCAGGTAGAGTATGCAGAACAGATTTTAAACTCTAGCAATGATCTATTGCATCTTATCAATGATATTTTGGATTTATCAAAAGTCGAAGCTGGTAAGCTAGAAGTCTCTGCAGATAATATTCCATTAAAAAAATTCACTTCAAATTTAGAAAAAATGTTTTTACCTTTGGCAAAAGAAAAAAATTTGAATTTTGCAATCGACATATCTAACGATACACCTCAAGAAATTTTCACTGATTCATTGAGATTGGAGCAAGTACTTAAGAATTTATTATCGAATGCTATCAAATTCACGAAGAAAGGTTCTGTCACTCTGACGATTTCTAAATCTAAAGATTATTCGTCCTTCCTTGATTTTTCTGTCGTAGATACGGGGATCGGAATTGATTCGGATAAGCTAGAAGTTATTTTTGAAGCTTTTAAACAAGCCGATGGTACCACCAATAGAATGTACGGTGGAACGGGCCTAGGATTATCAATTTCTAGAAATCTCGCTTATCTTTTGGGCGGAAAGATAAGCGTAAAAAGTGTAAAAGGTAAAGGCAGTACATTTACAGTTTTTATTCCCCAAAAGTTAAATGATATAGGAAAACAAGATGCCATTTCTCGTGATCTGCCAACTCAACCCGAATCAAAACCTGTGGTTGAGGAAGTAAGAAAACCTTTCGTCGTAGATGATAGAGACAAAATCACGGAGAACTCCAACGTAGTCTTGATTGTTGAAGATGATCCTAAATTTGCCAGAATACTTTATGGAATGGCCAAAGCTTCTAATTTTGAGTCTATTATTACGGATCATGCCTCGGATGCCTTAGAATTAGCTTTGACTATAAAGCCTCAAGCTATTTTGTTGGACGTAAAACTTCCGGATCACAGCGGTCTTATCGTACTTGATCAATTGAAACACAATGTCTCCACAAAGCATATTCCTGTGCACATTATTTCAGGAATGGATTTCGTGAAGGATGCTTTAGAAATGGGTGCAGTAGGTTATGCAATAAAACCAGCAGGAGATGAAGAGCTAAAAAAAGTATTCTCACTCTTAAAAGAAAAAATTTTAGAAACTACGCAGAAAGTTTTGATTGTTGAGGATGATAAAACTCAGAGAATGGCCATAAGACATCTCATCCGAAACAATAAAGTGCAAACAGTTGCGGTAGGTTCAGGTACTGAAGCGCTGGAGGCTCTCACAAAAGAAGAATACAGTTGCATGATTGTAGATCTGAATCTTCCTGATATGACTGGGTTTGAGCTTTTGGAAAAAATTTCTGAGACCAAATTAGGCGGAAATCTTCCGGTGATTGTTTATACAGGGAGAGACCTCTCAATGACAGAAGAGGATAGGCTTAGAAAATATTCTAAATCTGTTATTGTTAAAGGCGCAAAATCTCCAGAGCGATTGTTGAGTGAAGTTACGCTATTCTTACATCAAGTGGAAACAGAACTTGATCCTGATCGCCAAAAAGTACTTGAAGAACTAAGAAGTCGTGAAAAAATATTTGAATCCAAGAAAATTCTTATAGTTGATGATGACATGAGAAACGTATTTGCATTGACGGCAGCTTTTGAGCAAAAAGGAGCAAAGATAGTTGTTGCCAAAAATGGCCAAGAATCTTTGAAGAGACTTCAGGAGGATACGGTTGACATCGTATTGATGGATATCATGATGGGCATTATGGATGGCTATAAAGCCATACAGGAAATTCGAAAACAAAAGAAATTTGCAAAGCTTCCGATAATTGCTCTGACCGCAAAGGCAATGAAAGATGATAGAGAGCTTTGCTTAAATGCCGGTGCTAATGATTACCTAACAAAGCCAATTGATATTGAAAAATTATTATCTTTGGTTCGAGTTTGGATATCTCACAGCGGGAGAGTCTAATGTGCTCTGAAGAGAATTTTGATATTGAAGTTAAACTTTTAATTGAGGCTATATATGAAAAGTATAGCTATGATTTTAGAAGTTACGCAATGGCTTCAGTTAAGCGCAGATTGCATATGATTTTAAATAAATATAAGTTTAGAACGGTATCAAGGCTTCAAGAAAAAATTCTTTATGATCCGAATTTTTTCTTATCCGTTTTACAGTTTTTAACGATCACTACCACTGAAATGTTTAGGGATCCTTTTTATTATTTAACGATAAGAGAAAATGTTATTCCCATCTTAAAAACCTATCCTTCTCTTAAAATATGGATTGCGGGATGCAGTACAGGAGAAGAGGTGTATTCTTTTGCTATTCTTCTTCAGGAGGAAGGACTCTTAGAGTGCACCACGATTTATGCAACGGATATCAATCCTGTAAGCATTAAAAAAGCTGAAGATGGGATTTTCTCAGCAGAGAATATTAAAGAATATGAATCCAACTATAAAAAAAGTGGGGGAAAGCAAAACTTTTCAGATTACTTTGTTGTGAGTTACGGAGCAGCACTCTTTGACAAATCCCTTAAGAAAAATATTGTTTTCGCAGACCATAGCTTGGCAACGGATAGTGTTTTTTCGGAGATGCAAATGATTTCTTGCCGAAACGTATTGATTTACTTTAGTCGTGAATTGCAAGAACACGCTTTGGGTTTATTCTCTGGCAGTTTGTGCCGAAGTGGATTTCTAGGGTTGGGCTCTAAGGAAACCATTCGCTTCTCGAGTCACTTTCAATGTTTTAATGAATTTTCAAAACAAGAAAAAATTTATCAAAAAAAATAAATTAATATTAGAGGTACAAATGACATCGGAGTTACAATTGAACAATAAATTATTGATAAAATTATTGATAGTGGACGATAGGAAAGAAAATATTTTTTCCTTGAAATCATTGCTCGAAGATACTGGCGCTGAAATTTTTTCTGCAAGCTCTGGTGCCGACGCTTTAGGTCTTATGATTGACAATGACTTTGCTTTGGCACTTGTAGATGTCCAAATGCCAGAAATGGATGGCTTCGAACTTGCCGAGCTTATGCATGGCGCAGATAAAACAAAAAATATTCCGATTATATTTGTGACAGCCGCTTCAGAGTCTTCGGGATTCGCATTTAAAGGTTATGAAAGAGGTGCCGTTGACTTTATGTATAAGCCAATCAACCCAGCTATTCTTAAAAGCAAAGTTCGCATATTTATGGAGCTCGATGCCCAGAAAGAACTTCTTCAATTTAAAATGAAAGAGTTAAGGCATGCCAAGGAAGCTGCGGAAAATGCGAATCGATTAAAGTCTGCATTTTTAGCTAACATAAGTCATGAAATTAGAACTCCACTCAATGCGATTATAGGCTTCGCGGATATCTTGAGCGCTGAAAATATTGCCTCAGAAGAAAGAATCGAGTATTCGACAATTATTTCTCGCAATGGAAAATCATTGGTGTATATCATCAATGATATTTTGGATTTATCTAAAGTAGAAGCTGGTCACATAGAAATAGAGAATATAAATTATTCTCCACAACAAGTAGTTAATGAAGCTTTAGATCTCATGATTGTAAAAGTAGACAAAAAAAATATCGCTTTAAAAATGAATGTTTCTAAAAATTTTCCGCAAACATCTGTAGCAGATCCGACGAGATTAAAACAAATTCTAACCAACATCATTGGCAATGCCATTAAATTCACGGAGAAAGGTAGCGTTACCGTGTCTCTTTCTTACTCAGAAGAAGACCAAATGCTCTCTTTTACAGTTGAAGACACGGGGATGGGAATTGCTAATGACCAGGCAGAAAAGCTTTTCAAGCCTTTCATGCAGGCAGACAATTCTATTACCAGAAAATTTGGAGGCACGGGGTTAGGGTTAGTATTAGCAAAACGCCTAGCTCAACTTATGGGTGGTGATGTGGTACTTTTAAAAACCAATATCAACGAGGGAAGCTCTTTTGTTATCAAGATCAAACACTCTGATGGCAATTCTCTTTAAAAAAATACCAATCGTAGAGCTGCCAATATCAGAGCTACGCTCAAAAGTCTTACAATGGTTGTACCCTTCACCCGTGAAGATAATTTTGCTCCAAATGGTGCGCCTAGCGCAATTCCGGCTGCAATATAAAAGACCACCGGTTGATGAAAGGTTAAAGTTTGATTGATGTAGTGTTCAGCACTGGCCACAATTGTCGAGACTGCTAGTATAGTGTGCGAAGTTGCTACTGCAACGTGAGCAGGGAATTGAACTACTTCGATCAAAAAAGGGACGTGGATGATTCCACCACCAAGTCCCAAAACGCTTGCAAATATTCCAACAAAAAAACTCCCTATAGTGCCTAGAATGTAAGTTTTTCGATTCGGATTGAGTTGATGAGTATTGACGGTGGAACTTGGTTTTGGCTTCTTAATAAAAAGATAGACACCCATGATAAATAAAAAAGCACCAAAGGATGTCTCATAGGTATTTCTATTTAGCATACCATTTAGTTGTACGCCTAGCCATGCGCCGGGAAGACTGGCCAGGGAAAATAAAGCGGCTGAGCGCAGATGGACTTTCTTTTTTATCAAATAGGAAATGGAGCCCACCGTAGAATTAATTGCAACACAGAATAAACTTATGGCGGTAATATGCTGAGGGGGCAATTCAGGGTAAAGAGCGAGTAACACGGGAATCAAAATAATTCCTCCGCCAATACCCATGAGTGTTCCTAGAATTCCAACGCTTAAACCTAAAATAAAAAATAATAATAAACTCATTACGAATTCATAATTACTTAACAGGGACAATATTGGAATTAATATTTGTAGTTACTTAAACCTTATGATGCTAGAGTCCTAAAACTTGAAAAAATAGGACAAATTCACGCGGTGGGTTGGAACTCTGTTCTTTCAATAAACTTGCTTATTGTTCATTGCGATAATCACACAATCTTACGGTAGCTGCATTTTTTAGTGTAAGCTAAGGTATAATCTTTGGAGGTCTTATTTCGCTCGAACTCAATCAAATATTTTTTATTATAATTATGATGGGCGCACTTTATCTTTTCATTTCCGAGAAAGTGCGCGTTGACGTGACAGCTGTCTTAGTGATTTTGGCCTTGGTCATAACTCGTATTTTAGATCCAAAAGAGGCATTGAGCGGTTTTTCAAGTGAACCCGCCATCATCGTGGCAGCTGTATTTGTACTCTCAGGAGCTCTAGCCACAACGGGCGTAACGGATTGGATTGGGGAAAAGGTCAGTCTCGCGGCAGGTAAAAGCGAGTGGAGAGCCATTTTGGTATTTATGTTTGTAGTGGCATCATTGTCGGCCTTTACTCATCATTTGATGATCACCGCGATGATGCTTCCTGTGGTGATGAAATTTTGTGAAGAAAAAAAAATAGCGTCTTCTAGAGTTCTTATACCTATGGCGACGGCCGCTTCTCTTGGAACCACCATGACCATCATCAGTGCTCCAGCATTTTTACTCGCGGCTAGTATTTTAAAAAGATCCGGTGAGCCGGCTTTAGGTGTGTTTTCTGTTTTTCCTCTGGGGATAACGCTCACTTTGATGAGCATTGTCTTTATTATTTTAATTCGATGGATATTACCTAAAAGATCTGGAGAAAGTGGTTTAGAAAATAAATTTCAAATCGAGCAGTTCTACACAGAGCTGGTCATACCACAAAATTCAAAATGGATTGGAGTGGAATACAAAGAATTTTCAGCCAGCACGGAAAAGCGTTTTGATGTCGTTGACTGGGTCAGGGAAGGGGCGACGAGAAGTCCTATTTCTTCCAGCCACACTATTAAGGAGGGAGATCTTTTTTTAGTCAAAGCTTCTCCTGAAGAGATAGTTTCTATTGATGAAAAGTTAGGGTTGGCTTTAAATCCCGTTAAAAAATATGCGCAGCAAATACAGACAGAAGAGGGTTCCAAAGAGCAACCCGCACTTTTGCAAGCTATAATTTCGCCCACTTCGCGACATATAGGAAAAACTATAGCCAACATTAATTTTTTACGATTGTACGAACTGATCGTAGTTGGTGTATGGAGAAAAAATGGCTGGTTGAAAGAAAAACTTTCTGAAACAAAAGTTAGACCAAATGACTTGCTAGTATTTTGGGGAAAGAACAATGGCTTTGATCGACTTATTGCCTCTCAAGATTTTTTATTTTTAAATCCTTTGAGTGTTGCCGGAAAAAAACGTGCTAAAATCTGGGTGGCAGCCATAATCATGATTACGGCCATTGTTTCTGCTGCCTATGATTGGCTTCCCCCACATATTTCTTTTTTAGCTGGCGCCATTATGATGGTATTGACCGGTTGTGTTTCACTTGAAAAAGCTTATGAATCGATCGAAGTGAAAATTTTTGTTATGATTGCGGGAGTAATTCCGCTAGGTATAGCTATGGAAAAAACTGGGGTTGCAAATCTGATTGCTAGTAATTTATCTCAGATTATAGGCTCATGGTCGCCATTTTATGTGATGCTCATGCTTTTCACGTGCGCAGCACTTCTCACACAAATTCTTTCCGATGCCGCGACCACTGTACTCTTGGCTCCGGTAGCGATCCTACTCGCTAATAAATTGCAGATCTCTCCAACTGCCGCTGTCATTACCACAACGGTTGGAGCAGTAGCTTCTTTCTTAACTCCTATTGGTCATCATGGAAATTTGTTGATTTTAAGTCCTGGTGATTATCGATTTGTGGATTTTTTAAAAGTTGGATTACCTCTGACTATTTTAATAGCAGTTGTAACCTCATATTTGAGTTTACAATTATTTAGTTAAGCTCAGAAGTTCTTTGGCAGAAGGCTTTAGGCAAAGGAACCATTTCAAATTTATCGTCGCCTCCAGCCAGAGCTTCCAAGAAAAGAGTTTTTTCTTCGTTTCCGCAACCGCCTTCAATAACAAAACCTTTGTTTTCCAATATCAGGTTTCCACTTTTATTGAGGCTGACTTGAACACGTCCACCATCACATTCAATTCCGCAATAATTGTCTTCTTCATTGCATAAAAAGAATCCGCGGTAGTTTTTAAATTCATGTTTTTTGCCTTTTAGGGTTACTTCAACTTCCATAATTCTAGTTTCATACTTAGAATCTGTACGTTTAGATCTTACAAATTTAGATTGGATTTTTTGTACAGTTTGTTTGTCATGAGATTTTAAGTAGTCAGCCCCATATTCACGGCCGTAACAGGCAGGTTCATTCAGGTTTAATTTAGAAAATACACCGTCAGTTGCGAGTGAAGTTTGTGAAGCAAGAAGTGTAATGCCTATGATAATATGTTTCATTTTTTTGTCCTTTGGGTTTTGGTGGTAGATACTTAGCATAAAACTGGGCAAATTGTCTTGTGTATAAAACCCAAATATTACTTTCTTTATACTTTAAGGGCTTTAAGAGTAGCTTTAAACCTAATTTGGGCTATCTTAGATAGGATTACTATTGCTGTTGCGCAAAAATTGCTTTGCGAAACCTTTGACAAGAATACCCATATCATAATGAATAGTCGGATGCTAAAAATTCGCCCTTTTAAACAGGCAGATCTAAAGGCCATACGCCAGTTCACGGACCGTGAAATTGGAGCTGGTTATTACTCTGAAAAAGAAATTCAGAGCATTTTTGAGAGGTCGTCCAAAAATGGCGTTATGTGTTCTCTTCTTCTTGAGGACTCCAACGGTGAAATTCGCGGAGTTAGAATTTCTTATCCCCAAGGACAATGGAAGCATGGAAAAGGAAAAGGACTCTGTTCGGAAAAATGGCCGCACTCTCTTGAGGAAACTGCTTACTTCCAATCTTCATTCATTTCGACAGATCTCCAAGGACAGGGTTGGGGCGGAAAGATTGCGCAGGAAGCTCTCTTTGCGTTAAAGGAAGTTGGCGCTAAAGGTGTTGTTTGTCATTCTTGGAAAGAAAGCCCAAATGGTTCATCAACACGTTATTTAAAAAAAATAGGTTTTGAATTGATCAAAGAACATCCGGAGTATTGGAAAGAAGTGGATTACAACTGCACTCGTTGCGGAAAACCACCATGTCTTTGCACGGCTCAGGAGATGTATTTAAATTTAGAAAATATTTAGAATTATAGTGGTCATCACAGTGACCACTGAGATCAGAGGGGAAAAAGTATGAGTACTTCATATTGGTTAGATCGCAGTCCGAATAAAGAAAAAAAAATTTACGATGTTGTTATCGTAGGAGCTGGAATTTCTGGATTATCAACAGCCTATTGGATGAACAAAGAAGATCCTTCTTTAAAAATTGCAATCGTTGAGAAATCGAGACTTACTTTTGGCGCTAGCGGAAGAAATGCCGGATTTGTAACTTGTGGATCTGTTGAACACTTCAACCGTATGATCGGCAAACATGGATTAGATCAAGCTGTAGACATCTGGAGATATTCAGAAACAAATCTTAAACTTTTACAAAGTGAAATCATTCAAGATAAAGCTGCGGCGCTCGAGTTCGAACAAAACGGTGCATACTCACTTGCGGCTCAAGAAAACGAATATGCGGAACTTGCTGAGGTTGCAAAGATTATGGCAGGTCTTGATATAAAAACCGAAACTTTCAATTCTGAACAAATTAAAAAACTTGTAGGTGCAACAAACTTTGTGGGCGGAATCAAGTATATGGATGATGCTTCAGTAAATCCGGTTAAACTTGTTAATGAAATGGCTTCCAAAGTAAAGGCTGATATTTTTGAGTTAACAGAAGGTTATGAGATTACGCAAACCGATGAAGGCACGAGAATTTTAAAGACAGACAATGGTGATTTTGAAGCTCCGATGATTGTTATCAACTTGAATGGTTATTCTTCAACATTGCATCCGTATTTCAAAGATAAAATTTATCCAACGCGTGGCCAATGCTTAATGATGGAGAGAGTTCCGAGATTTATGGAAGGTCCTTGTTATGCAAACTTCTACCTGGATTATTTCAGACAAATTCCGACTGGTGAATTATTGATTGGTGGATTTAGACAAGTGGAAAAAGAAACAGAAACTGGTTGTTCAGATCATATCACTGATCCTATTCAAAACTCTTTGCATGATTTTGTGATGACTCATCTTCCCCAGTACAAAAACGCAAAAGTGACTCACAGATGGTCAGGAGTGATGGGCTTTTCTAAAGACGGCGAGCCAATGATTGGATCAATACCAGATGACAATCAAATTTTCTTTGCTGGTGGATACACGGGGCATGGAATCGGTATGGCATTCCATACTGGAAAATGTTTAACGGATCTCGTATTTGGTCGTGAAATTCCAAAATGGATTTCTGCGCGTAGATTTGCCTGATCCTAATACAGCGCTCGCTATGGCGAGCACTATTGAAACACAACTTGATTATACATAAAGGAGCATAGTGCTTGCCACAGCAAGCACTGAAATAGGATATGACTTTATCAGATCTCTCAATTAAAAAACCGGTTTTTGCATGGATGTTGATGTTTGGTCTGATCACTTTTGGTGCGATCAGCTTTACCCGTATGGGTGTGAGCGAGATGCCTGATGTGGAATTTCCAATCATCGCTTTGACTGCCAGGTATGAAGGCGCCGCTCCGGAAGTGATTGAAGCTGACGTGGTAGATCCTTTAGAAGACGCTTTAGTCAGTATTCAAGGAGTCAAGAATGTCACTTCGAAGTCTAGAGTAGGTGTTGCAGAGATCACAGTGGAATTTGATTTGAATCGCAATATCGATGCTGCTTTTCAGGATGTTCAAGCCAAGATTTCTCAAATTCAAGATATGCTTCCAACAGAGATGGAGCCGATTTCCATTATGAAAATCGCCATGTCTGAGTTTCCGATCATGTGGATTTCTGTTAAGAGCTCAACCATGCAGCTCAATGATCTTATGGTTTATGTGAAAAATGAAATCAGAGATCACATCACGACAGTCCCTGGTGTAGGGAATCTTTGGATGCCAGGATATTTAGAACCAAATCTTAGAGTTTGGGTAGACAATAAAGCTCTTCAAAACTACGCGCTCTCGATCACGGACATTGTAAACACAATAAAAACTGAGCACACGGAACCGCCCTCAGGTCGCGCAGAATTTGACAAGAAAGAATATTCTTTGAGAACGTTAGGTGAAGAAAAAACTGTAGAGGGTTTTTCTAATATTCTTATTAATTCTCGTGGCGGCGGTCCGAACTACAATCCTGTTCCTCTCAGTCGAGTTGCAAAAGTGGAAGAGGGAACTGTTGATATCATGCAGTTTGCCAGAACCAATGGTGAAACAGCTGTGGGTCTTGGAGTTGTAAAGCAAAGAGGGGCGAATGCCGTTAGCGTTGCAAAGGCAGTGAAAGCTAAAATTGCAGCTATTCAAAAGATTTTGCCTGAAGGTACGACGATGGTTGTAAACTTCGACGGAACAAAGTTCGTTGAAGAAGCTGTTCAGGAATTAATTTTAACTTTAATTCTTGCGGCCATTCTTACTTCTCTAGTTTGCTGGATATTTATTGGTTCTTGGGCTTCAACGCTGAATGTTTTGCTAGCGATTCCAACCTCTGTTCTCGGAAGTTTTATTATTTTATCTTTTGCTGGCTTTACTTTAAATATTTTTACTCTTTTGGGTTTAAGTTTAGCGATTGGTATTGTTGTCGATGATGCCATTATGGTTTTAGAAAATATTATTCGTCATCGCGAGATGGGAAAACCTCGCAAGGAAGCTGCTATTTTTGGTGCGAGAGAAATTACTTTTGCAGCAATGGCGGCCTCGGTGGCTTTGGTTGCAATTTTTCTTCCGATTGCTTTTATGGAAGGAATTATCGGAAAATTCTTGTACCAGTTTGGTGTTACGTTAAGTGCTGCCGTGATGATTTCATTGCTTGAAGCCTTAACTCTTACTCCCATGAGAGCGGCGCAATTTAAAGGAGACATTGAACGTCATTCTAAATTTGGTAAATTCTTTGAAGCGAGTTTTGTAAAAGTAAAAGATTTTTATGAGAGAACTTTGACTTCCACTTTGAATCACCGTTGGAAAGTGTTAATTGCATCTCTTGTTTTCTTTGTATTGAGTTTTGGGTCCGTTGCTTTTTTAAAGGGCGAATTTCAACCAGCCCAGGATCAAAGTATGTTGATGATCCAAATGACAAATCCTCCCGGTTCGGCGATCACTCTGACGGATGAGAGAGCTAAGCTTGTAGAAAAATATTTGGCAGAACGTTCAGAAGTGAATACATTCTTCTTAGCCGCTGGTGGTTTTACTGGTGGTGAGACTTATGCAGCAATTATATTCATTGAGATGAAGCCAAAAGGCAGTCGTGGAATTGATGCCAAGAGTGGCAAAGAATTAACTCAGCAAGAATTTATCGCAGTCGTCAGAGATTTCTTAAACGAAACCATTCCAGAATCAAAACCTCAAGTCCAAGATCCATCCACTCAAGGTTTTGGAGGGAGTGGTAACGGATATCCTGTGGAATTTACGATTCAAGGACCAGATTGGATAAAGCTCAGTGAGTACGCTGAAAAAATCATGGAAGAATTGAAAACTAAAAAATTAATGACTGATGTGAACTCAGATCTTTTAACTGGAGCTCCTGAAATTCACATTGTACCAAATCGTCAGAAAGCCTCTGAAAGAGGCGTCGATATTACATCTGTTGGAGCTGTCGTGAATGCAACAATGGGTGGGGCGATTGCTGGCTCTTATGAAAAAGGTGGGCATCGTTATGATATCCGAGTTAAACTCACCGACGAAGCCAGATCTCCGGTAGAAAGAATCAAAGAACTTTATGTACGTAATAACCGCGGCGAGATGATTTCATTAGCAGATGTTGTAGATGTTAAAGAAGAAGTCGTAGCCTCATCGATCTCTAGAAAAAACAGGGAAAGAGCGATTACAATTTTTGGAAACCCTGGTGATAAATTAAGTCAGCAGGAAAGTTTAGTGAAGGCCGAAGAAACTGCAAAAAATGTTCTTCCAGAAGGTTACACATTCAACTTGAGCGGGTCAGCAGAAGAAATGGAAAGAAGTTTCTTGGGACTATTGATTGCAATGGGAATGGGATTCCTGGTTGCATACATGGTACTTGCTTCACAGTTTGATAGCTTTATCGATCCATTTACAGTGTTCGTAGCAATGCCATTCAGTTTCTCGGGAGCGTTCTTAGGACTTCTTATCGGAGGACAAACAATCAACTTATTCAGTATGATTGGTTTAGTGCTGCTGATGGGTATTGTGAAAAAGAATTCCATCTTGCTTGTGGACTTTACAAATCAAGTGCGCGATCACGAGAAAAAAGATGTATTGTCATCGCTTCTAAAGGCTTGTCCAAATCGCCTACGTCCAATTCTTATGACTTCGATTGCGACGATTGCAGGAGCTTTGCCAGCAGCAATGAGTTTTGGACCGGGAGCCGAGGCTCGTCAGCCTATGGCAATTGCAGTGATTGGTGGTGTGTTGGTTTCAACATTATTAACACTGTATGTGGTTCCTATAGTGTATAGCTTATTCTCAAAATTTGATAAGAGATCTCGTCAAAAAGAAGAATTGGAGGCTTAGATGTCAGTAGAATCAGCAAAGCATGTAGGTGGCTTAGCTTATGATATAAAATTGCCAGAATTTTTAATCCGTGTGGATGTTAAAGAAAAGCAAGGCGGTGCAAACTCTGCTCCTGATCCCCACGATTATTTGGAAGCGGCACTTGCAGGATGTACTGCCATCACAGTTCAGATGTATGCAAATAGAAAGGGTATTCCTCTTGAAAGTGTAGACGTTAAAATTTCGATCACGAAAGAAGGCAAAGAGGGAAATGAAATTACAAGAGAAGTGAAGTTTAAAGGCAACCTCACCGAAGAACAAAAAACTATGTTGTTAGCTATTGCTGAAAAGTGCCCAATACACCACTTCCTAGTTCGTGGTGCGAATATTCGTACCACGCAAATGGTTGAGTCATGAGTGATTATATAATTAAAAGTAAAGAGAAAGACCTCGGTGGATTTTTAATTCACAGATCACTTCCGACAGCAAAGAAGAGGCAGTTAGGGCCTTTTGTATTCTTAGATCATATCGGACCTGTAAGTATTGATGAACAACATGCCATGGATGTTAGGCCTCATCCTCATATTGGTTTGGCTACAGTGACTTATTTTTTTAGTGGAAGAGGGTTTCACCGCGACAGCATTGGTTCTGAGCAATTAATCACGCCAGGAGATTTGAACTGGATGACGGCAGGAAGAGGAATTGTTCATTCAGAAAGAACACCGCAGGAAGATCGTCATGCTAGTGCCCAGGTGAATATGCATGGCGTGCAAATTTGGGTAGGACTTCCCAAAGATAAAGAAGAATGTGATCCTTATTTTACTCATTACCCGAAAGAAATATTACCCAACTTGCAGATTGTAGACGGCTTGAAAGTAAAGCTCATGATCGGGGAATACGGAAGCGTAAAGTCTCCTGTCACATGTGCTTCGCGAACTTTATTTATGGATATCTTGAGTGAAAAAAATTTAAAAACAAAACTTTCTTTCAATGAAGTTGAGGTCGGTCTATTTTTAGTTGCTGGAAAAGCCGTCGTGAACGATCAAGAAATGATCGTCGATGACTTAATGGTACTTACAGATCCAAGTAATGCAGAAATTCAATTCGAAAAGGGTACGCGATTTGTTGTCATAGGCGGAGATCCTTTTTTGGAGGAACGCTTTATGTGGTGGAACTTTGTGTCTTCAAGCAAAGAACGTTTAAGAAAGGCAGCTTTAGATTGGCAAGCGCAAAAATTTGGACAGGTTCCTGGAGAAGCAGAATGGATTCCTTTGCCTGAAGGACCGCTTCCTTAATAAAAAATGTTTCAAATAAAATCAAAGAAAAACGTATCATTTTGATTACATCATATTTTGAGACGAATTCTCCTGTCTATTTCGTTTAAATTTTAATTTAATCTATTTCACCAGAAACTCTGGTAAACTATCGGTGCATCTAAAAAATTATTAATTGCTGAAGCGGTACGTATGAAGGAGAAACAGCATATGGGTAATATAAGAAATCTTATATTTAGGTTACTTTCGTTGGTCTTTATTTCAATGATAGTAATTTCTTGTAACCAACAGGCTTTGCCAGATCAAGATTCTGACTCAGAACCAATAGATTATGCTTATACACTGACTTTGGGTAGTCCGTTGCCTGGGGATACTATTCTAGCTGTAGATGGGGCCCATGGAGATTGCACAATATCCGCGGGTTTTGATGAAATCACATATACAAAAACGGATCTTGCATATACGGGAACAGATGTGTGTGGTTTCGTCGATTCGATTTGTTCTAATGGATTTGCAATTAATTTTTCTGCCCCAGTACCTGCACTTGTTGGTACTGGAGCAAACTGTGCCTCTATTTAAAAAGAACTAAATACTACTCGAGTCTATCAGCGTATTCAGGCATTTCTTTACGAATGAACTCCGCAATGCCGCCGGGCATATTCACGAGATAAATAAAAAGTTGTTCCTGCGAGCGAGCGCATTTTCGAAGATCATATGGATTTTTGGCTTTAAGTACTCCGCCAGAGAAAATGGTTCTAAGAGCATTTTCTCCAATTTTTCCCGCCAATAAAGAATTTTTATTATTCAAAGCAATTTGCAATTCCTCGATACTTCTTGCTGCAGTTTTCTCACACTCAATTCCATTAATTACGACAACATTGGGGTTCAATGTATTATAGATAGAAAGACTGGCGGTTTTACAAGATGCGTATTCGGCATTATCGCTTGTTTTTAAAGCTAATTCCTGAATTTGGGTCATGGATGCTAGTGCTTTGCTTTCCGCTACCACGATTTCCGCATCGGAGGAATATGGAGATAACTTGTTTGAAGAATGAAGATACGTTGTTATTGCAACCGATGCAATTTTCTCACAGCTTTCTTTAATGGAGTCTTCTGCCCAAGTTAAAGTCGAAAATAATGATATTATTAATACTAATGTTTTCATAAAATACCTCTTCTTTTACTTTTGTAAATTGAAATTTAAGTAGGTGAGTGCCATAGCTAGGCTGTGGTTTCCTTCGTGATCATAAAAAGAAATTTTTGTAGAACTCAAAGCATCACGGTATACTTGATATACTTCGGTAGTGCTTTGATTGCTTAAAATTGCCAACCTTGTAAGGTTCATGGCAAATATAGGATCAATATCTCGATTGAGCATAGACAACTGACTTAAGGCTGTTCTATTAAAAATATCTACGACTTCATCAAGGCTTTTGCCAGACTGAAGCTTTATGAAAACGATTTCATAAGCAAACTGATTCTCAGACAATTTTTTGCTTCTTTTTAAATGGCTATAATTGTGAGCGGAGTTGTAGAGACCAATAACTTGATCCAAAGTCTTTTCAAATAGCAAAGACAAAGTGGTCAATTGCATTGCTAACTCTGAATCTTGATGAGATCGCCTGTAAGCTGAGTTGAATGCTTGGATAGTATCATCGATAGATTTGCCAGAAGAAAAAGCCAGTTTCGTAAACTGTAAGCTATCCTGAACTCTTGTTGAGTGCTCGTCTCCTTTATGTGTTCTGACATAAAAATCTCTATAGAGAGAATAGACCTCATCGCGGGTCAGATTGTTTTCCAATGCTATTTCTGTTAATTTTATGGCTAATTTTTCATTTCCGCCAATGAGATCAAAGAAGTCATTATGCAATTTTATAATAGCATCCACAGAAGTATTAAATTTAAAGTTAAGATAACTTATTCTTAAAGCGAGATCGCTATTGCCTTCGCGGATCAAAGATGCACGCGTACGAGAAAAAACAGTATTATAAAATTCGATCGTTTGAGCCAAATCACGAGATGATTGGCTTTGAATGGAAGTATTGTTTTCTGAAAACAACTGACTGCACTGTTGGCTAGAGGCATTTACGCCTTGATACAAAAACACTATCGTTAAGATTATAAATGTATTTTTCATATTAATGTAGAATATAGCAGCAATATCAGGTTAGCAGTGATTTAATCATTACTTATAAAAATATTTCACTAACGTAAAAACTTTGATCAAAAAATGAAGACATTATTTTTATTCGCAGTTTTTTTATTTTCGACAGGAGCCCATGCTGTAGCTCCTAAATTTAGCGCCTTTGCTGATAGTGACAATTTGCATGTAACAGTTTTGTATAACTGTAATCATGTGATGGGAAGCTTAGAAGTAAGGTTATAGGAATTTCCTTTTCTCCCTGACTATTCAGAAAAAGATCAAATTGTAGAAAGTCTGTGTATTTTAATACAGTTTACAAATGGAAATAGAGTGGTTTGGCCTGAGCCCCTCACATTAGACAGTGCATAATGCGGGGCTCATTCCAAATTTTATGTTTTATTTTCTTCGCTCTAAATATCCTTTTAAGCTTTCCAATACTTTGCCATTTTGTATACACTCTTTTTTAAAAGAATAAGATCCAAAGCCACTGAGTCCTGATTTAGTACGATTACAGCCACTATCGAATTTTTCTATAATTTCTAGTTTTTTAATATGGTCTTGCTTACAAAATGCTTCCATCTTTTGAAGACAAGCCAAATCATCCCATTTGCATCTAGTGCTAACATTAGATTCTATATAATGCAGTAAATCTATATGTTCACTTGAGCACAAAGGACCTTCGCTACGTGGAAACTTAGCAGATTTCCTTTCTTTATTTTTTCCACAATAAATTGTGTAATCAAGCACTCCTGCCTCGGCAACTTGTAAACCATATGACTTTAAATCATTACACTCATTAAGATATAAGTTATAACCCGTATCAAGAGGAGTACCTTCAAAAGGTATCTGCTTTAGCTGGCAATGTCCTGAGACATACGAATGGTAAAACAATATAGATCCCGGATATAAAGTATATTGATCTTGATAAGGAACATTTCCATTGTCTGAGAGAGGAGTATAATTTTCTTTAGATATTTTGTTCCCATTATAGTCCAGGGCTTCTAAAGTTACTGTCGTAGTTTTATCGTTGTTTACTTTTAATTTTGCTCTACAGCCTCCAAGGCTAGGATATGCAACTTCTATAACACCACTGTCATTTATACGAGCCCATTTCTGAACAGAAGTTCCGCCCGAATAAATTTCCAGTTCATAAGCATTGTTGCTCCTCACATAACTGTTATTACCAACTCCATCTGCAAAAGCGAAATGGCCTACGCAAACCAATGCGAAAACTAAAGATTTTTTCATAAAATATATTGTCCTTTTTGTTTTTAGCTTTTAGGCAGAGGCGGTTTCGCTAGACTTACCCATAGGCTGTAAGTGCAATAGCTAGACCAAGGTCTAAGCTTAATTAAAGGAGACACAATGAGCTCCCATTGTCCAAAAAGTTTACATTATGCTGATTTTGGTCAGCAATCTCGAGAGGAGAAGTCGAAGGATGGAAAAAAATCAAATTTCAAATGTTATTCCACAAGCTCAAACATCAAAATCGGTTCCCGAATTTATTAGAAATAGTTTTCAACTTATAAAAAATCACGTATCTAATGATTTTTTTCTGAATACCATCAAGAGTTTGGATATCAAATCTCGAGTCACTTATAACCAGATCATTCGCAACAAAAGGCATTTTCCAAAAAATAAAATACCAACACTTGCTACAGCGTTGGATTTATCTTTTTCAGAAAAAATAGCTCTCGATTGTTTGGCCGAAGGATATCAGCCGACTTCGCCGAATTTTTCCCAAGAGTATGTTTTAGGTTCCGCAAATGTTCTTTCGCATCCCATTCACACAATGATTTTAAATCTTTGTGGCCTTAACAAAAAAATGAAATCTCAAGACATTGTTCGGAGCATGAATTCTATTTTCCCTGGAAGTTTAATTCACTTATCTATAGAGCTCTTATTAAAAGAAGGATTGCTTGTAGCAGAAGACTCTCAAACCCTTGTCAAAACAGAAAGAAAATATCAGTTGTCAGTACCATCTGGAGTAAGGCTTGATCACGCAAAGCAATACCTTGCAGAATCTTTTGATCTAATGAAAAAAAATTATGATTTACCTTTGAATGAGCGTGAATACACCGCTTTTACTGCAAAAATAAAAAAAGAGGATTTCATAAAACTCAAGGATCTCGTGAGAGACTTTAGAAAATCCGTATACGAACTCTCAAGTTCTCAAGATCAAGATGCAGTAGTTCAAGTTGTACTGGGGTCCTTTATTTTAAACCCAGAAGAAAATGATCAGGAAATAGTTTAAAGGTGGTACAAACGATCATAATCTCTTTACACTGACAAAAAATGGAATGGTTTCGATTCAATAGGCATTTATATTTATACTGACTTCTTAGGCTAAATTTTATTAAAAATCGTAGGTGTTCGAATAGCTTGGAGATTGGTGCGAGCGGGGAGACTCGAACTCCCACGTCTTTCGACATACGCCCCTCAAACGTACGTGTCTACCAATTCCACCACGCTCGCATTTCATTGAGTTTGAGAGAACAATAGAAATAACGACATCTGGCAAAATGGTCAATTCTAGACTTTTTTGTAACCCACTTTTTATTTGGCTATGTCATAATATCTGAAGTTAATCCTTCAAGGATGAGGGGAGTGAGCATGAATATCAAAAAACTAAAGCAACTCACGCAAGAACTTGAGAAGACTCTTGAGGAGCTTAGAAAACAAACAGATCCAAAGGCCCGAATGCAGATTTTTTCTCATTTTAAGCAGGTCTATGCAGAGATCAAGTCAGAAACATCAGAAAAAGCAGCTAGTTAGTTGGTCCTGTAAAATAACTGGTCAGCCGTTACTGACCTTCTACAAACTCCTAAGTCATTGAATTCTAAAGTACATTTTCAAATTACGATCAAGTTGAGACAAAAAAAGTCTTTTTGTGTCTAAAAAGCAGTGTCTCAATCATCTACACTTTTAAATCATAGTTGAATAATTTCATATACTTAAACCGTGTACATAAAGTCGGCATGCCACTCGCATTAGTAATGTATGAGTGAGGAGTATTTATGAAAAACGCATTCTTACACAACCTATTGAAAAGCACGCTAGTGATGGCTTTAGCTTTATCAGCAACTGCTGGTTGTTCTAAAAAAGAAACTAAGAAAGCTGCCGACAATATCCCTGATGATACGCAAGGCGTAGACGATGCAGGCAATGTTGTATACGACGGCGGTACAGCACCAGTGGACAGTTTCTCTTTATCATTACTTGAAACGTATGCTGGTAGAAGAATCAATAATCCAAAGAACTTAAGAATCACTCTTGATGTATTCAACGTTGCAAACACAGGCGCAACTAAACAATACGGTGGTACTTTCAAAATCAGTTACGAAGAATCATACAATGGTGGTACGAGAACAGTTTCTGGAAACTTTAATTCTGGAACTTCGATTCAAGACACTAGGTACAACAAGTTCTACAACACTGGCGGAACAGAGAAGTTAAAACTTTTCTTCCAAGATAATCTCGGCGCGATCATCGTATCTGTAGAAGCCATAAACGTGAATGACTTAGAAACTAAATATAAAGGAAGAGTTTACTTTAGAAACTTTGACTTTGGGGTGTGTTCAAACCCACCTCCTTGGATGGCGGCACAGTGTAATATTCAATCTCCATCGAAGTGTTGGAATATTTCTGCAGGTCCCTACGACTGTAGAGCCTACATGAGTGGAAAAAATGTAAAACCAGATGCTGTTGATCTTCCAGGTTATGGATCAGATCCAGATGGTTACAACGGTCCAGGATACCAACAGCTCTTTACAATTACGAATTTAGATATAGATGAAGCTTTAAACCAAGGGTTGTAAAAGACCTTAAAGAAGAACAGCAGAATTAATCGCAGAGGTAAGTTATGAAGGAAAATTTAATCAAAAAAATCTTTACGGTACTAGGATTTCTGGTGCTTGCTTTTGTAGCGCTCAATATGAATGCTTGCAGTAAAGATAAAAAAAATAACACGAACCCGAATCCTAACGGACAATATGGATACGGTCCAGGAGTGGGCGGCGGTGTTTTGGCCAATGCTGTTGGATCAGGTTATGATATAGACATCCGATTCACCATCAGTGGTGTCAACGGTGGACGAGCCGGTGCAATGGGAGTTTTAATTGTGAAGTCAAATGCCTGTCCAGGATTAATCGCAGGACAAACTTACAACCTAGAAACGATTGCTCCAGGAGTTTACTACAATGGAGATTTCTTTCCTCCGATGGGCCAAGGTTTTACGATGAGAACTCAGAATGGTATCGATGTTTATGTTGAAGGTTTTTTAACGAACCAACAAGAACCAGACGGTGCACGCAGAATGAGCGGTGTGGTTGTGCTCACAGGTTGCGGATCTATGAACGTAATGTAATTTCCTTCAAAGCAATGACTTTCAGAGAAGAGTTGAACGATATCGAAAAAATAGGAGTCAACAATCTATGTTCTTGCCTGCCAAATTGATTTTATTTATCGGGTGTATTGGCTTCCTATCTGGGCTAACTTTCGAAATGGTACTTGCTGCCAATTCTGCGCAGTGTGCTTCTTTATTTGAGAAATCGGAAATCATAGAATATGGAGTATTAGATGCTCAGATGAGCCAGGAAAATCCTGGTTGGGATGTATATTTTTTGGGTGAAGGAGCTACGGGCAGAGTCTTCAGGTTCAAAAGTACAATTGACTCTAAAGTTTTTGTAAGAAAAATAATAAAAGAAAATATTTCTACTAAAGAAGAAGTGGAAAATATTATTCAATTTCAAAAAAATGCAGAAGGAATTGAGGGGTTAAGGGTAGTAAAAGTCTTAGATTATTCAAAGTCTTTTATTGATTTGGAGTCAGTGCAAGGTAAAGATCTTAGTTTTTATATTGATTCTCAACATCCTAAAGCAAAACATTATGAGTCTAGATATTTAGAAATAAGTAAAATTTTAGAGGAAAGAATTAAAAGAAATCTTGGAGCGCTTCGGGTTGAGGCCGGTAATAGTATTTTAGAATGGGCTTATATAATACCTCCAGCTTATTCTATTCTATCTTTAAAAAGAGATAATATTTTAATAGATGCGCTAACGGGCGATCTTGTGATCATTGATACATATTAAATTGATGCTCAAAACCAAATATTAGGAACCTACATTGTATTGTTTTATTTTCTTGCGCTTCTCTCGTTATGGACATTTAATATAGCCATGTCACTTCCACAATGGGTTGAATTCTTTGATGAATTGCAAAATGTAAGAGGTCGTTCTCTGAACACAGTCATGGCTTATCGTCGTGATCTTGAGCTCTATGTGGCCTTCAAAAAAACATCTTCCAATATCCAAGCTTTCTATCATTTTATGAAAGAGCAGGGTTTGAGTGAAAGATCTCAAGCTCGTGTGATCTCAAGCCTTAGAACCTATTTTAAGTTCTGTGAAGATCGCGGGATGAAGAGTCCAGAACTTCGCGAGCTTAAGCTTCCAAAAGTAAAGAACAAGCTTCCCGATGTTTTAACTAAGGGAGAGTTCGATAGCTTGTTTGAATCTTGCAAAGCCGAAGATCCCTTCAGATCCGCAAGAAACCAAATGACGCTTTTAATGCTTTTTGGATCGGGCTGCCGAGTTTCAGAATTGATCGGCCTAGACCTTAAAGATTTTAACGAAACAGAAAGTTATTTGATCATTACGGGTAAAGGCAACAAGCAGCGAGCCGTTCCTTTAACCGAACACTTAAAGTCAGAACTTAAGATTTACCTTGAACAAATTAGACCTAAAATTTTAAAAGAAAACACGCAAAGTATTTTCATCAATGATCGTGGAAATCGTCCCAGCAGAGTCGATATCTGGCGATGGTTATCAAGTTGGTCAAAGAAAGCGGGCCTCAAGCAAGCGGTAAGCCCCCACCAATTCCGACATGGTTGTGCAACGGCATTGCTAGAATCGGGTGCGGATTTAAGATCCATTCAACTGCTATTAGGTCACTCAAGTCTTCAGACCACCCAGATCTACACAACAGTGACCAGCAATAAGCTCGCCCAAACTGTTGAAGACCACCATCCACTTTCTACAATCAAAGATATCTAACAAATTTATTCATGCGAGATAAGTTGTCTTAAATCCGAATTTATTTCGAAATCCGTCCGGACAATTTATTTAAGGGCTTATTTAATTAAGTTTAAGCAGTGCTTTAACTTTGCATCTATTGTCTTTTATGAAAATTCAATCGTTCATTAGAGATAAGATGGGGCTTCGGCCAGTAGAAGTGGAAGTCAGCTTAACGCCTGGAATCCCGAGGATTCAGTTTTTGGGGTTGCCGGATGCGACCATCAAGGAAAGTGTGTTGAGAATTCAATCGGCCTTAAAGCATTGCGGATTTGATCTTCCGAAATCCAAACAAATTATCGTTCAGCTTAAACCCAATTATTTAAAAAAAAGTTCTCGAGGGATTGACCTTGCGGTAGCGGCGGGAATTCTTTGGGAAATTGGACAGGCTCCAAAGCCGGAAGAGGAAAGTGTTTCTCTTTATGGTGAGCTCACTTTAAAAGGTGATGTGTTGGTGCCGGATGATTTCAATGATTTAGAAGATCCTTCGGAGAAACTGTACACTGGAAAAATTGAGTCATCTCAAGGCTTTGATATTTATTCTTTAAGCTCTTTAAGAGATATTTCGAATCCGGTTTTCTGGTCAAAAAGTGATGATCATATTTCTATAAAGAGGCCTCATATTGCCGATTTTAAAATCACAAAAG